>MHLS01000016.1:3379-34603 GCA_001819095.1 Candidatus Lloydbacteria bacterium RIFCSPLOWO2_02_FULL_54_12 | reverse complement strand
CGATGACCCCTTTGCGCTCGGAAAGATATTGCCGCATCGTTTCATCGGCGATTCCGAGCCGCCGCAGAATCTTCCCCCCCTGCTTGGAGTGAGCAAACCCCTTTAAAAGGTCTCCGTTCTCGGTCTCGTAGTAGATATTGCATACCTCGTAATTCGGGGTCGTGTACGGCGTTTGTGCACCACTCTTCCCCCGCTCAAGCAGTCCCTCGACATAATAATAGTAGGAGCGACTGTACGACTTGATCATCTTCATGAGGAGAAAGACCGCAAGTGCAATGAGGAACACACCGTTCACAATGGGTGTATCGGGGGGAAGCGTGAAGTATTCTTTGAACGCGGCACCGGCCGAGTAACGCGACTCCGCGAGGGCGAGAAGATAAACAAGGACGATCGTGCCGGTGGTCGCCGTGACCCACGCGCGATAATGCCGCGAAAAGATGTGTTCTACCACAAGCCCGCGGTGAAAGCGGTAACTGGGGTCGCGAAAGAAATTTTCTCCGGAGCCGGACATCAATCAGGTAAAAAAGTAAGTAATACCGCTTATGAAGATATAGACGACCAAGGCGGGCAGTGCCGTCCAGAGAAAGAGGAATGCTATCAAGAAAACGACGACCGCGACGAACACAGAAAGTGCGACCATAATGAGCATGGTGCGCAGAACGAATCCGACGATGCGCATGATGAGATTTACGAACAGATTGCCGAAAAACTCTCCAGGGCGCCTGATGATGTTCACCGGCTCTTCTTTAAGGCGCTTGAAAGGAGAAAAAAGGCTCTTCAAGATATCAAGAAGCGCAAAGAAGTGATTGAAGAACCAGAGAAAGTTTCTCGCAATGTATATGATATCCAGATAGGCCGCGCTGTAGTGCCACAGAAGATAATCCCGCGCTAATGCGATAATCTGCATGATTTTCCCAGTATAGCTCCGGGAACACGTTTTTACAAAGCATCCGAACGGTAAAAGTACGAGGTCGGACCTTGGGGATTAACTCTGGAGCCTGCCCCGTAACTCCGTCTGCGGATGTTATCGGGGGTCCGACCTCGTACTTTTGTAACGCTTCAACCTCTCTGGCATTTTTATCTGTAAAACACTTTGTTTCCGAAACGCAGGTCGATGCTTTCGACCGCTTCGGGCTCCGTACCGTCTTTCGGCAGATGCTCGAGCACCAGCGTGAGATTCTCCGCGTCCGTCTCGGGGTCTCCCGCCGAAGACCACCTAATCGTCCACGGCCTGTCGGTCACGATAACGAAATCGTGCGGAGCGACCTCCTCTACGATGCGCGGCATAAGCCCGATCTCGGCAAGCCGACGAAGAAAGGCGCTCGTCTTCAAGAATTCGTCCGTCGGTAAAATGGAGAGGTCGGCAAGAAAAGAGTGCTCGCTTACCGCCGGATAGGTCGTTGCAAAGGTAAGGAACGGATTACCGGAGTATTCGGGAGCGGGAGCAAAGATGTGACCTTCATGGTCCGCAAAGTAACATCCTGTCGTTACGGTCGTTGTGGCCGAGATACGCTCCGGAGGACACCACAGGAGTGCGGGTGCATATTCGGAAACCGTCGCAACCAGACGCCGGCGGTCGATAAGCACGATATCGACCTCCTTGACGCGGGCATCGAGGCTCTTGATGGCCGACGTGATTGCCCGCTTCGGATAGAGAAGGAAGTTGTCCCGATCGATCCTAAAGAGGAGCGGGCGCGCGAGGAGCGACAACGCGGTCTCTTTCGCGGCGCCGCCGTCGACCGCAAGCGTACCTTCCACGACCACTTCCGAGATGCGGAGTGACTCGCGTTCGGAAAGCCACGTCGAAAACATGAAGAGGACATTGGCGATGATGAGCACCTGTGCGACACGCTCAAATGCACGGTCGATCCGTCGCGTGCGCTCACGTGCTGAACTTCGGATGGTCTTTCGGAAGATCGGCATGGATGCGTGATGTGAATACCCGATTAAAGTACAAGTTCCGGTTTAAGGGCAACCCTTTGGGAAACAATTTTTAAGGGTTGCCCTTGGGGTTTCGTCGGACCTTGTACTTTCCGACCCAGCGTTCGACTAAGCAATTTGCTTCTTTCCTCCCATGTAAGGCTGCAATATGTCGGGAATACGCACCGATCCGTCGGCATCTTGGTAATTCTCGACCAAGGAAACGAGAACGCGCGGTGTCGGAATCGCCGTCGAGTTGAGCGAGTGGGTGTAGTGCAACTTCCCCGCTCCGTCGCGGTAACGGATGTTGAAGCGTCGCGTCTGAAAATCGTGAAAATAGGAAGCGGACGAGATCTCGCGATAGGTGTTCTCTTTGGGCACCCAGAGCTCGATGTCATACTTTTTCACCTGACCTTGGCCGAGGTCAGCGCCGCAGTTGATAACGGTGCGATACGGTATGCCGAGCGACTCGATGAACTCCTCGGTATTCCTGTTAATCTCGTCGTGGAAGCGCACGGAAGTCTCGTGATTCGCCTCGCAGAGGATGACCTGCTCCAGTTTGAAGAACTCGTGAACGCGAATGAGCCCTTTGATGTCTTTGCCGTGGCTCCCCGCCTCGCGCCGGAAACACGGCGAGAATCCGAGATATCTGCGGGGCAACTGTCCTTCATCAAAGATCTCATCGGCATGAAGACCCATGACGGGAATCTCCGCCGTTCCCGCAAGTGCGTCACCGTCCTGCGTCATATAGTAATCCTCGACGTCCCCCGGCAAATGCCCCGTGCCGTAGAGATTCGCCTTGCGCACGATGACCGGCGGAATGACCGGTGTGAATTTTTTCGCCGAGAAAAAATTCATCGCGTAATTCCAGATCGCGAACGAAAGCCGCGCACCGTCTCCGGTCAGGAAGTATCCGCGAAAACCGTGCACTTTCGCGCCGCGCTCAAAATCCACCATGCCAAGTTTCTCCATAATCTCAATGTGATCTTTCGGCGTGAACGAGAAGTTCGGCTTCTCCCCCCATGTTTTCACCGACTGGTTATCTTTGTCGCTCTCTCCGTCGGGCACCGAGACATCGGGCACGTTCGGCACTAAAAGCATGAGGGCGCGCCACTCTTCCATCGTCTTCTTGAGTTCCTCGTCTTTTTTTGTGAGGCGTTCCTTGAGTACTTTCATCTCGTCGATCGTCTGTTGGCGTAACACGGGGTCGGTCGCCTTCGCAATATTCTCCGAGGCAATATTCTGTTCGGCGCGCATCTTTTCGACCTCCGCGAGGAGATCGAGCCGCCTTTCTTCGAGCAGAAGGAGGTCATCCACCTCGAATTTGCTGTGTTTTTTCCGTGCGGCCTCCCGAATGAGCTCCGGGTTCTCCCGGATGAACTTGATGTCGAGCATGAGGACAGCATAGCAAAATAGCCCCAAAAGAAAAAGGGATTTACCACCAGCGTCCAAGGTGGACACCTTTCTTGTTGGGGGAGTTGTCTCCGTCTCGTTGTTGGTCTAATCTGGGCGCATGTGGAAACCGGAAAAACTCGACAATATCCCCCCGCAACTTCTGGAGATCCCGGAGCCGCCGAAGGAACTCTGGGTCGCCGGCGTTCTCCCCTCGTCCGAGACCGTCCTGCTTACCGTTGTCGGCTCGCGCAAATATACGAGTTACGGCAAGGAAGCCTGCGAGGAACTTATTTCCGGTCTTTGCGGGTACGACATCGCCGTCGTCTCCGGTCTTGCGCTCGGCATCGACACCATCGCACATGAAGCGGCAATGGCGACGGGGCTCCCCACGATCGCCGTTCCCGGTTCGGGGCTCGATCCGTCCGTACTCTATCCTCGCTCGAACCTTGGGCTTGCAAAGCGCATCCTCGATTCGGGCGGCGCACTCCTCTCCGAATTCGCTCCGGATTTCCGCGCCGCCGATTGGAGCTTTCCGCAACGCAACCGCATCATGGCGGGTCTTGCGAAGGCGACGCTCTTGATCGAAGCGGGCGAGCGCTCGGGCACCTTGATAACCGCACGGCTTGCCGCCGACTATAATCGCGAAGTGCTCGTGGTGCCGGGAAGCATCTTCTCGCCCACCTCTCGCGGCACACACCAATTCTTAAAACTCGGCGCTACACCGGTCACTTCGTCGGAAGAAATACTGCGCGTGCTCGGATTCGAACCGGAAATTGCGACACCGAAAGATGTCGACCTTGCAACCCTCTCCGAAGCGGAACGTGCGGTCATGGAATTTCTGACTGAACCGCGTCATCGCGACCTTATCATCGAGGAACTCAAACTCCCGACCAGCGAGGCAAACGTTCTCCTTATGAAAATGGAGATCGCAGGGCTTATCAGGGAAACTCCGGAAGGACTCCGCAGAGCCTAGCGGACGGCGTTAGTTCTTCTCCTTAAGGTCAAGGCAAACCGAGTTCATACAGTAGCGCTTACCGGTGGTCTCACTCGGCCCGTCATCAAAAACGTGACCCAAATGTGAGTCGCACTCCGCACAGAGCACTTCCGTGCGCTCTATTCCATGAGCGCCGTCGCGTTCGTATTTCACCGCGCCGGGAAGTGCTTGGTCGAATGAAGGCCAGCCGGTTCCTGAATCGAATTTCGCGTCCGACGAAAAAAGCGGATTGCCGCAGGCCATGCAATTATACGTGCCGCTCTTTTTCTCATGCACGTATTTTCCGGAAAACGGCGCCTCGGTCCCCTTCTCGCGTAACACCGCATACTGCTCGGACGTGAGCTTCTTTTTCCACCCCGCATCGCTTGTCGGCATCAGCTTGTCACTCACGGTTGAGTTGTTGACGATAAAATCCATCGTATTTGTCGGTAATATCAAGTGCTCCATACTTCACCAACAAAGACAAGACGGTCGCGATAAATGCTAGCGGGGAAGAAAACGCTCCGGCAAGCTTGAGCGGGAGAAGCGTCAACTCGCGAAGTTCTTGGTACATTTTTTCCGTGCTTTTCATTTCCTGAATCATCAACTTTCCCATCAAATCTCTCGCCTTCGGCTTCAAGTACTCCGCCATGAGCACCAACTCATCACCATCAAGCCACGTTCCGCTGCAAGTCGGACAATGGTCGACCACAATTCGCGAATCTCCCGCATAAACAAAACGTTCCGTTGTGTTCCAATCAACCGGACAAACCACTCCGTCGCCGTAAGGAGGGTGGCTCTTGCGACTGTCGTCAGGAATGTCATTCATCCTTATAATCGTCGCAAACTTTTCCGGCTCACCGGGAACCGCCCACGCAAAAACCTCCGCGATTTTTTTGAGTTCTTCTTGGTCTAACCAGACGCCACCACACTGATCACACGCATCGATCGTAGCATCACCGACCGGTATGGTGCGCATCCCCTGTTTGTCATAGGGACATTGCATGCTATTTCTTTCTTTTAAGTTTCCACTCTTCAATAAGCCGATGATTCCCGCCAAGGAGTACCTTAGGGACGCGGTATTTTTTCTTCTTCCATACGAGAACTTCCGGTCGTGTGTACACGTCCGGACTTGCGACGCGACTCTCTTCGACTGAATCAAATGTCCCGAGAACACCTTTGATCTGTCGCGCCACCGCGTCAATCACGAGCATTGCGGGAAGTTCCCCTCCCGTAAGTACATAGGGTCCGACGGAAATTTTCTCCGCTTTGAGAATTCTTGCCGCGCGAGCGTCGATACCTTCATAACGACCCGCAAGAAAAATGACGTTGTCGTATTTTTTTGCCCAGTCGCGCGCCATCGCATTCGTGAACTGCTTGCCGTCGGTCGCAAAAAACACCGTCTTCACCCGCTTTACCTTCTTGCCCTTAGCCTTGAGAACGGCCTTGAGGAACGGCTCCGCCTCAAGCACCATGCCGGGGCCTCCGCCGTAAGGCCGCCGATCCACGCGCGCCCACTTGTCGTTCGTGAAATCCCGAGGATTATAGTATGCAACTGTGATGAGTTTCTTCTCCTGCGCACGGCCCAAAATAGAGTCGTCAAGATACGGCTTGATGCTCTCGGGGAAGAGCGTGATGACGTGAAATCGCATCCCGTTAGAGATTAGTCGGTTTAATAAAAGAAGCTTCGTAAATTTTTGATACTGATGAGGTTTTATGCATGGTGAAATTTCCGGGACGGAAGTGTGCGGCACACTTCCTATCTCTAACGGGACGCATACGTTGAGCATACACTCGCACCGCAAAAAAAAGAAGAGCCCTCGTGAGAGAGCTCGGGTGGAGAACGTTACACATTTCGCGACGCGCGCACATTTCCTCTCCAAAGGAGGGTGGCGATGGTGAGCGCCCCGACCGTCATGTAGATGGGATAGATATAGTTCGCGAACGTGTGCTCACTGATCGCAAGCATGTTGACCGCGGAAGCGACTCCGAAGAGTGCCCACGGGCCCGGCCGATCGATCGTCGGGTCCTTGACGCACGCCCGTATCATCGGACCAACCGCGCAAGCATCGGCAAGAATCGCAAGAAGAAGCGAGTAGAGCGAGAGATCCTTATCTCCCTGCACGACCCACCAAAGTAGGAGACTGGTGACCGAGAGTAGCACACATGCCCAGTCGAGATGATCCGGCTTGTTCCAGCTTCCTACGCGCCAAGCGACAAGCGTGATCAAAAGTGGGTTAACGAGTCCGACAACCGCCACCCAAATGTGGTCACCGCCCTTTGCGCCCGCACTCCAGTAACTTGCAAGCATCGCCAAGGCGATGAGCGTCCACAAGAGCCACGACGTAATGTGCGGATGCACCTCGCGCCGAAATATCCGGACGAGATACCACGCCCCCGAGAAGAGACCGAGCACACCCGAAAGGATGCCCCAGAACTGATAACTCATGGCGCACTCCTTTCATTGGTTGCCCGAGTCCAGTTATAACATATTGCACATTGATAGTCAACTTTTACCTGCATCGGAACACTTTCCACCCGTCGGATGTCCCGTGTTATCATCGACTTTATTGGGTCATTGCGATAAAAACGTAATTTATGAAAAAAATTCTTCCTCTCATTTATCTCTTCACGCCGACCGCGCTTGCCTTCGCCCACGGCGAAGTGGACGACGGGCACGTTGAAACGGTCGCCGTCGCCGACCCGAGCCAGCGCATCTATGTATTGGGCGGCGTCATCGTCGTTCTTGTGCTCGTCGCCGTGTGGTTCATCTGGTCCAAGTGGGTCAGCAACAGGCCGCAGTAAAACATGCCGCCCGTCTATCCCCGCCCTTACGGGCGGGGCATTGCGCGGGCGGCACCGGGGTTGTTTTTCTGGAAGAGGAGTGCGCCACCGCGCACACTGATTGTTGTGGCCATTCATCCACGGGCTTACGCCCGTGGCATTCTGGCTCACGCCAGTAAAAAAACCATTTCGGGTACAACAAAAATACAAGGCGGGATCCGCCTTGTATTTTTTCTTTGGACTCAAAAACCCTATGCCTTCAAGTCGGCGATGACGTCATCGACGTCACTATTCTCCGACGCCTGCGGTCGCACATTCGGCCTGCTGGTCTCAGTACTTCCTCGCTCGTCGCTCGGTCGCTCCCCCGAGCGCTTGCCGCCTTCCGGCTCGTTGATCTTCAAATTCACGCGCGCGTTGTTCTTCATTCCGACGACGCGCAGAAGTGTCCGAATCGCCTTCGCGGTGTTGCCCATTCTCCCGATCACCTTCCCCATGTCTTCAGGAGCGATGTCGAGTGTCAATAACACGCCCATCTCATCAACTACACGTGCAACCTTCACTGCGCCCGGATTGTCCACAAGAGACTTCACGAGATACTCGAGAAACTCTTTATCGCTGTACGTTTCAGCCATGTTGTTTAACGATCAATTATTAATGTCACAGTGTGGCGGTAGTGCCGTCCTGCTCGTAAGTATTATGTACGCGATACAGAAACTGTCAACCGCACAAGAGAAATGCCTCGATCGGAGTGGTGCAAAGAAAAACCGCCGTCCGTGACGGCGGCGGGAATTTCACTTGGCGGGCGGGGAGTCGATCACACAGAGCGTGTAGCGCCCGAAGACGCCTTCCCCTTCTTCGGGGATGAGATACGCACTGCAGTCGGTGGCGATCGCATCGAGTACTCTTTTGGCGGCCGCCGACGCGACACCGAGCTGGAACACGCTTTCGCCGGTAGTCTCCGTCATGTGTTCACCGTGGCGAAGGCGCATCTGGCTTCGATACTCCTCGCCGTCGACGACGAAGAAAGCGGCCACCACCTCGGGCCTGCTCTTGCCTCCGTATCCGTCGGGGATGTCGGTCGGCGTCACCGCCACCGATATACCGGAAAGGAGCATTCGCCTCAACTGTCGCACCTCCGGCGACGGCTTATCGAACGGGAATTTGATGCCGATGAACATCGCCTCCAGAGAACGGCTTGCTTGGCAGTCGCCCATCTTTTGCCCCCTTGGTTAAACTTCCTGGAACAGACTAACCCGAAGGAAAAAAATGGTCAAGCCGACTAGGTGCCACGCCTTAATTGACGGTTGCGTGGCATGATCTCGTGAGATCAAAACCGCCCGGGCGGGCGATCTTTATTGTTTACTTTTTTGTTACGCGGCGGAGACTTCAGGCGTCGTCTCGGCTTCCTTCAACTCCGCGGCGGGGGCGACGGGCTTTGCATCTTCCTTAGGAGCCTCCTTCACGACCTTTGTTTTCTTGTTCATGGCATTCACCTTTTTTCCGGTGATGATCTTTGCATCAACGAGAAGGTTGTGCACCGTGTCGGAGGGCCGGGCGCCTTGGCTTATCCAATACTTCACGCGCTCGCCGTTGATCTGCGGAGTGCCTTTGCGGGCATCATATGAACCGACATATTCAACAAGGCCGCGCGTCTTCTTCGGAGAACGGCGGTGGTCCTGCACGATGATGCGAAAAGACGGGTCATTGGTCCGTCCGATGCGCTTGAGTCGTATCGCTAACATGGGAGGGATACTACCAGAGACGGATTTTTTGGTCAAATAACACCCTGTCCTATATAATGACTTCATGATATTGCCTTTCTCGGCCGTAAAGCTCGGCATCCACATCCCCGTCACTCCCCTCCTTATCTTTGCTCTGACGGCACTCCTTCTGGCGGCATGGGGCATCTTCACGCTCATCTTGCGTTACCACTGGAAACACTACAGCACCCGCAAGGCCGAGATGTTCGCCATGAGTTTCTTTTATTTCATCGGGTCAGCGGCCCTCATCGGACTCTTGTGTTTTTCGGCATTCCTTTATTTCACCTCTTCGGCACCCCTCGAAGCAACAGGCGCTTCGCTCCTATGATCGAGATCGACCCCAATGAGAAGATCCTGCGGATCGTGCGTAAGCACTGGTTCGTTTTTCTCGGCGACATCTTCATCCTGATCTTTGCCGTTCTTCTTCCGATGATTCTCCTCTACGCCCTTCAGTTCATCCCCTTCAAGGCGTTCCTCAATTTCTCCGGCTCCCAGCTCTATGCGGAGGCATTTTTCCTCTTTGCATGGCTACTCATCGTGTGGATGGTGGGCTGGACCCTCTGGAGCAATTACTACCTCGACGTACTCATCATCACCGACAAGCGCGTTTTCACCATCGAGCAATTGGGATTCTTCAAGCGTGTCTCGTCGTCATTTCGCATCGACCGCATACAGAACACCACCATTCACCAACGCGGTATCATCCAGACACTCCTTAACTTCGGAACGATACGCCTCGAAACCGCCGGCGAAGGAGAGGATTTCGTCGGTACGTGGATCGCAAAACCCTATGACCTCAAAATATTTCTCAACGAACTTCACGACACGGCCGTCGAACGCTCGCAACTGGTACACATGGACACCGATGTCTCAAAAGGACCCGAGGCTCCGGCAGAACCGAAACAAATAACGGGATGAAATATCTGAAAAAACAATACCGTTCCAAGGGAGAAGTGCGGAAGGACCGCTCACGGCGCCGCGCGAAACAAGAAGCAAAAAGCCACGCACAAGGGCATCATCGTCAGGAATCGGCAAGCGCAAAACCGAAGGACGAAAACGGGCACCGAGAGCACGCGAGATTCCCCGCAACTCACGCCGTCGAGGGCACGATACGCGTCTCGTCGAAAGGAGTGGGCTACGTTGAAGTGGAGGGAATGAAGGAAGACATCGAGATCGATCCCGCAGATCTCGGTACGGCGCTCGACCAAGACCGTGTCAGAATCGTCCTCTACGGTAAACAGCTCGGCACGCGTCAAAGAGGAGAGGTCACGGAAATACTTTTTCGGAACAAAACGAAATTCGTCGGAGTCATCGAGCGCGAAGGGGGTAGTTTTTTCCTCGCGCCGGACGACTTCCGCATGTACCGCAACATCCTCATTCCCGCGCAAAAGCTGAACGGTGCGGAGAAGGGAGACAAAGTCTTCGCAACAATGACGGCGTGGACCGATGCGAAAAAAGACCCCTTGGGCGAGGTCATCCGAGTCCTCGGAAAACCCGACGTACACGAAGTGGAGATGCAAGCGATCGTCCTTGAGCGCGGTTTCGACACGACCTTCGACCCCGACGTTCTGCTCGCGGCGGAAGAGATACCGCTTGTGATACCGCCCGAAGAAATAGCGAAACGCCGCGACTTCCGCGATATCCTCACCTTCACAATCGACCCTCACGACGCAAAGGACTTCGACGATGCACTGTCGTGGAAAAAACTCCAAAACGGCAACATCGAAGTAGGCGTCCACATCGCGGACGTGTCCCACTATGTCACCCCGGGAACGCGCATAGACAAGGAGGCGCTCGAGCGCGGCACGTCGGTCTACCTCGTCGATCGCACCATTCCCATGCTCCCCGAGCGGCTTTCGAACGGGATCTGCTCATTGGTCGAAGGCGAGGACCGTCCCACCTTCTCGGCGGTCTTCACCATGAACACGCGCGGATCGATACTCAATGAGTGGTTCGGAAAGACGGTGATCCATTCGGCGAAGCGATTCACCTACGAAGAAGCGCAGGCGGTGATCGACACGGGAAAAGGTCCCCACCGTGAGGCGCTCCTTTCGCTTAACGGCATCGCAAAGATACTCCGCGACGAGCGCATCAAGGCGGGCGCGATCGCCTTTGAAGGCGAGGAGGTCAAATTCGAGCTCGACCAGAACGGGAAGCCGCTTCGCGTCTATAAAAAGGTCTTTCAGGACACGAACAAACTCATCGAAGAATTCATGCTTCTCGCGAACAAACGCGTCGCACAGGAGATCTCATTGAAGGACAAGCGCGCGGAAAGTGTCTTCGTGTATCGCGTCCACGACGTACCGAACGAAGAACGTATGGGAGACCTCCGTGACTTTCTCCGCGGCATCGGCTACGACCTCAAACTCGATAAATTCGGCGCAGTGTCGTCGCACAATATCAACAGGATGCTCGAAGATGTGCGCGGCCGCGCGGAGGCGACGATGATCCAGATGGCGACCGTACGCTCGATGGCAAAGGCGGTCTATGCGACCAAGAACATCGGCCACTTCGGGCTCGGTTTCGCCTATTACACGCACTTCACTTCCCCCATTCGCCGCTATCCCGACCTTATGGTCCACCGCCTTCTCGAAAGCTACCTTTCGGGCCGCCCTGTTCCGAAGAAAAAACTAGAGGAACAGGAGCATCTCGCGCGCTACTGTTCGCAAATGGAAGTCGCCGCGGCCGAAGCGGAACGCGCCTCGGTCAAATACAAACAGTGTGAATATTTCGCCGAGCGCATCGGATACGAATTCACGGGTGCCATCTCCGGTGTCACCGAATGGGGCATCTACGTCGAGGATCCGGAAACGAAAGCGGAGGGTATGGTCCACGTGCGTGACATTCCCAACGACTTCTACTTCTTTGAGCAGAAGAATTACCGTATCATCGGCAAACAAAGCGGAAGAACATATCGTCTCGGCGACAAGGTGCGCGTGAAGATCGCCACCGTCGATCTCAAGAAAAAACTCATCGGTATGAAGCTGGTATAAAAAGATCGGCGCGAACACTACTTCGCGCCGAGCAATGCAAACTACTCACAGTGTGGTTTTCGTCGGACCGTTTCCCGCTCCGGACATCGTCACTTTCTTTCCCGCCACCGTGGCGGCAAAGCAAAGTGCCTCTTTCATGAACGCCGGCGACGCATCGTTTAACGCACCGTCGAACGTCGAAAGCAGTCCTCCGAGGAACCAGTCGCCCGCGCCGGGGAGATACGTTTTCGCATCCGGATAAACGACAGCGTCGTAGTGTACGCCGACCCCTTGATGCGAACAGTAGCCGCCGCGTATCGCCCGAGTCACGAGTACCGTCGCAACACCAAAATCGTGCAGTTCGCTCGGATGCGGCATGCCCATCTCTTGATGTTCATGTTCGTTCACGACCAGCATGTCGGTTTCCCGCAACAGGCGAAGAAAGACCTCCTTCTCCTTGCACAGGGCGATATTCGGGTTGAGCACGCGGTAGCCGGGTGCACTTCCCCGAAACATGGCGTGTACCAAGCGTGCCTCACACGAACGGACACCGGTGGCGATCCGAAATGTCTCCGGATCCGCGACGCAAGAAGCAGCGGAAGACTCCGCCTCCGACATGAGTTCGGGGAGGACATTCCCCCTTCTTCCGACAACGCGCGACTTTCCGGAACGGTCGACGGGAAGGAGTGCCATGCTCGTTCGGTCGAGAAGGTTAAGACCGTGAAAAGGGACTGCGCTGCGCTTGAGCGCGGCACGGAGAAGAAGATCTTCGTCTCCCTCTTTTGCGCCCACAACGCCGATCAAAAGCGGCGAACGTCCCATATTCCTAAGTGCAATCGCCACGTCAGCCGATGACCCCGAAAGGTCGACGCGAAAATCCAACAGCGGAAGTTTCTCGTCACCCATGTTCGTATCGAACTCCGCGACCACTTCGGGGTTCACGGAAAACCCGACCACATATCTTTTGTCCACAAAGAACCTCCGTGTGTATTCAACTAAAAATACGATACCATTAAAAAGTATTTTGGTCAAATAAAACGTCCGCCATGGCGGCGGACGAGAACAATCACTCAAGCGGAGGGATGAGAAGAAGCGGGACCCCCCACTCGGGATTCCTGATGAGCGCAACGGTGAAACCAAGAGCGGCAAGCAGTGCAAAGAGGCACAGGAGCACCGTTTTCGTAAGTTGCATGAGACTGAACGAAAGGACGAGCATGCCGTTCTCCACCTTGAGGCTCTCGAGCGTTGCTTTGATGACTATCCCCTTCATGTCGTTCTTCGGCTTGTAGAGGGGCATCTCTCCAAACATCGCGAGTGCCCGCGGTTCGAGGTTGTCCTCGACCCACCGCTTCACGCCGGGAAGACTTTTTTCGATCCTTTCTTTCAACTTCGGGTCGGTGATATACCGATCGGTGAATTTGCCGACCCTGTCGGTCGCAGACTCCCCCGAAAGCTCGAGCTTGGAAACGACGAGTTTGCTCGGGCGAAAATAAAACGCCTGTTCTTCCGGCCGGTATGTCGGAACACCGACACCCGTTGCTTCGAGCGAGAAGGGCTGGCCGAGCGCCTTGCCTTGAAGTGAGATAGCGATGCGTACGTCGCTCTCCCCAAGGTCCACCGTTGCCTTCGTCAGCTTCACACCTTTCGATTCTTTGGGAAGCTGAAGGTCGATGCGCCGTTGGATGTCCTCGCCGCTCACGTTCACGGTCCGAACCCCCGAGAGCCCGAATATCCCCAACGCAAGCGAAACAACGGCAGTGAGAACCACCGCCGACCACGTCAGTGTGCGCCTTGTCATCCTATATCCTCTCAATGAAAAACCTGCTCCGCATACTACGTGCGTACCCTACTCGGGTCAAGCGCCTTTGTTGTTTGCATTTTGACGCGATTGTTCTATCCTTTCTTTAGTCTGCACTTTGAAGGAGCCGCTCATGAAGATCGTACCGGGGCTGTACGCGATCGACGACTGGAGATACAACGTGGTCGGCATTTCGAACGACACCGAGACCGGCGAGCGGTGCGTCCTCTCACAGCACCTCTCCGGCGGCGGCCGCAACACCACATTCTTTCTCGTTCCGTTCGACCAATTCGTTCTGGGTATGGGGAAGGACCAGCGCATGCTCCAAGAGTGGAACGCGCCGCGGATCATCGAGTCCGCTGACTACCGCTTTCATGACGTCGCACCGGGGTTGTACGGACATTTCAAGAGCAAGGCGAGCGCCTACAACGTTATCGGGCCGGCACTCAACATCAAGACCGGCGAGCGCTTCGTCGCATACCAGCCGCTCTACGGGGAACACCGCTACCGGCTCCGCCACCGCCTGCTCACCATGTTCTGTGAACGCGTCGAGAAGCCGGAGTACAACTACTCCGGTACGCGATTCTTTCTGCTCGACCAGTATCCCGAGCCGCACATCGCGGCCGAGTATCAGGACTAGGGTACACAAATGGCCGACAAAAAAATTCCTGCACGTAAGACGCGGACCGGAAAGAAGGAAAAGCAGGGTTACGCGAACACCGAGCCGATCACCGACCCGATGGAAGCGCTCGAGTTGTTGTTCACCCGAGGACCGGATCAAGAGGTCGGGCTCACGAAGAGTCTGATGCCTTACGGCGTCTTAGGTCCTCTTCCGCGGGGGATCAAGCCGGAAGAAAATCGCTACCTTCCTTTCGTCGAATGGTCCTGGTACGGCGGACTCTGCAACCTTGAGCTCCTTGGTGCACGAGACTATCTCATCTCCTCGTCAGTGGCGGACAAACTGATCCGTGAGGAGTGGGTAGAGAAAACGTCCGTCATGTTCGTGTACACGATCTCCTTGCTCGGCATCGCTATCGCGGCGGCACACCGTCTCAAGAAGATAGAGAGTGCGATCGGCGGAGGAAGTGTTTCCGACCCTGATTGATCAACTCAAAGCCCGAAAGGGCTTTTTTGTTTTTCTCACGAAATGTGTCGCGAGTCACTTCGCCACTTCAACGGCGGTGTCGAAGGAGATCGAGAGCACCTTCGAAACCGCGTCCGAGCCCATCGTAATTCCGTAAAGCACACCCGCGCGTGACATCGTTTCGCGATTATGCGTGATGACCATCAACTGCGAGAACTTTGCAAGATTCTCCATCATATCGCCGTATTTGCGCGAATTCGCTTCATCGAGCGCCGCGTCGGTCTCGTCCAAGACCATGAAGGGCGGCGGGTTCACCTGCGAGATGGCAAAAAGGAGGGCAATGGACGTCAGCGCGCGTTCCCCGCCCGAGAGCATTTGCAATCCTTTGATCTTCTTGTGTGGGAGCGAAACGGCGATGTCGATCCCCTCTTCTTCCTCTTCATCTTCCCCTTCCTCGTCGACCTCTTCACCGGGAACATCGGAGAGATCAATGTCGGTGTCTCGTTTGCGACGACGTTCGATGGCGACGATATGGAGTTCCGCGACGCCGCCGCCGAACATGAGCTTGAAGAACTCACTGAATTGTTTGTTGATCTTTTTGACGCCCTCTTTGAATTCCGTGTCGAGTTTTTGATTGAGTTCAACGATAAGCGAGCGCAGTGCATCAGCGGTCTTCACGAGGTCATCGATCTCACGCTCAAGATACTGGTCGCGCTCCGTGGTCTCCTTCCACTCCTTTTCCGCATCCTCACCTCCCGCCGCGCCGATGTCCTCGAGCTTGATCTTCCCGCGCTCGATCTCACGCCGTCGCGCCTCCTGATCTTCCCGCGGTTCGTTCATCACTTCGTCGTGGGTCACGCCCACCGAAGAATAGTCGAGTACGACCTCGCCCAAAAGCACCTTCGCCTCGTTCAATTCTTCGTCGAGGCGGCGTGATTCACGGGTAAGATTCTCTTCTTCGCTTCGGATACGGTCGAGCGTCACCTCCAACTCTCCGCGACGCGAAAGCATTTCAAATAACGCACGCTCGGTATCGCGCGACCGCTCTTTTTCCTGATCAATCTCCGACTTTATCTCCTGATACTTCGTCTCCAGTATGCGAGACTCTTCATGCACGTCCTCAAGCGCTTGGTCGGCCTTCGCTTTTTCACGGCGCAGATCCTCCACCTCGTGCTCATCTTCTGCAGTAAGCACTTTCCCGCCGGCGGACTCCCGATGACGAAAAACGAATGCGCGGACCACCTCGCGAATACGGGACAAGGCGCCCCTCACAACGCCAAGATCGTTCACTTTTTCGGCAGACGAAAGTTCACCCTCGATGGTCTGTGCAAGCGTAAGCACATCGCCGAGACGAACGGGGGTATTTTCTTCGCGCACAAGCGTTTCGCGCTTCTTTTTCAACTGCTTCTCCTCATGTTCGAGCATGCCATCCACACGTCCCGCGGTGCGCGCCAATTCATCGTGACGCAAACGCGCTTCCCGCAACTCTTTTTCCACCTGAAGAAGGCGGTGACTTTTTTCGTCACTTGCGCTTTCGCCGGCCAACGTCTCCCTGGCATGTGCGATCTTTATATTGAGATCGGCAAGTTCCCCCGCCGGAGCGCTCCGTCGTCCTTCGATGTCCTTCTTCCGGTACTCCACGAACATCTCTTCGCGCTTCAGGTACTCGCGGTAAAGCCCGATC
The DNA here is from genome assembly GCA_001819095.1 of Candidatus Lloydbacteria bacterium RIFCSPLOWO2_02_FULL_54_12. Lineage (GTDB taxonomy): Bacteria > Patescibacteriota > Minisyncoccia > Phycocordibacterales > UBA6899 > MHLP01. Next base: position 18,233 of record MHLS01000016.1, on the reverse strand, counting down.
AAACGTTCGCGCAACGATCGTCCCTCGTTCAGTTTCTCGACCTGCTTCTTCAGGAACCGCAGATGCGGAGCGATCTCGCGGCGAAGCGCCTCCGCCTCCTTCATGTTCGCCTCGGTCTTTTCAAGGCGACGCTCGCTCTCCGCGCGCTTGTACTGGTAGATCTTGAGTCCGAGCGCGTCCTCAAGCATTTCGCGGCGCTCTTTAGGATTCGCATTCAAGATATGGTCCGCCTCGCCTTGCGAGATCATGTGGTGCCCCGATGTGCCGATATGGACCGCCGAGAGAAGTTCGAACACGTCCCGCAGGCGCACCTGTGAACCGTTGATGAAGTACTGGTTCGTCCCGTCGCGATAGACCTCGCGGGCGATAGACACTTCGTCGAAATCGAGCGAAAATTCGCGGCGTGAATTGTCGAAAGCGATCGTTACGCTCCCGCGGTTGGCGCGACCCGCCGAATGGGAGCCGTTGAAGATGAGGTCCTCCCCGCGCTTTCCGCGCATGGATTTCATCGACTGCTCGCCCAAGACAAAACGAATTGCTTCAGCCACGTTCGACTTGCCGGAACCGTTGGGTCCCACCACGGCGGTAATCTGGGAATTGAACTCCAAAACGGCCTTTTTCCCGAATGATTTAAAGCCCGCGACCTCGATGCGCTTCAGTTTCATGAACCCCTATTTTAGCATGAAATATCGGCATTCGTTCGGGAGCGCTGGGGAAACACCGAAGGCGCCGCCGTGCGTAATGCGGAAAATACAAGGTCGAACCTTAGGAATTGATGCTCAAGGTTCGATCTTGTATTTTTAGTTAACAAAAAAAGAGCAACCGCATGGTCGCCCTTTTGTTTCGCTCGCCTAAAGCGACTCGTAGAATTCGGGGTGCTCTTTTCTGAAATTCGCAAGCAGGCGCCTCTCTTTCACCAAAACGGAGATTCCGGGTGAAAAAACAAGGACGAAAACGATAAAAACGCCGAGCAAGCTCCCCGCCTCCCAAAAAACACCCAGATGAAGACGTGCGAAGTGCCCGATCGGGCCGCTGATGAAAGCCGTCACGAACATGGCGACAACGAAGTTGGCAATCGAAAGCCATGTCGCAAGCGTATACGCGGGCCATACGCGGTCAAGATACTCCTGCTTCGCCGCCTCAGCCTGTGCTTTTTTTCCCGCGAAGTACTCTTCACGGATCTTCGCCCGCCTCGCGATCTCCGCACTTAATTCGTCGTCGCTGACGTCTTTCCCCCACTGCACGCCGCAAAATTTACAGGGCATTTTGCTCCTCCGCTATTCAGCAAAAACAACTTTGTAAAGACTACTCTGTGCGACAAAAATTTGCAAATCTTTTCGGGGTGTGTTACTCATGAGAAAACCCCGATAGAAAATTCCTTTCTCTGTATGCAGAAGACGGACAATGCTTAAAGAATTTTCTGACGGGGCAAGTCATGTCAACATCCGCAAAGGGAAAAACGCTCGTGATCGTCGAAAGTCCGGCGAAAGCAAAGACGATCGAGAAATATCTCGGTAAAGACTATATCGTCCGCGCATCCGTCGGCCACATCCGCGACATCCCCAAATCGAACAAGTGCCGCATCTGCGGAAAACTCGCCATCGACATTGCGGGAGGATACACCCCCCACTATGAAGTGACGCTCGGCAAAGAAAAGATCATCGCCGAACTCCGCTCCCTCGCCAAAGGCGCAAAAGAGGTCCTCCTCGCCACCGACCCCGACCGCGAAGGCGAGGCGATCGCCTGGCATATCGTCGAGACCTTGGGGCTCAAAAAGGCGAAACGTATCGTCTTTTACGAAATAACGGAGGGTGCCGTCCAAGAAGCCGCCAAGAACCCCCGCCCGATTGACGAGAACCTCCGACACGCACAGGAAGCGCGCCGCGGCCTCGACCGGCTGGTGGGTTACGCGCTCTCCGGCCTCATCTGGAAAAAGGTGCGTTACGGGCTCGGTGCGGGCCGTGTGCAGTCACCGGCCTTGCGCATCTTGATGGAACGCGAACGCGAGTGGCGCGCTTTCGTCCCCGAAGTCTATTGGCGTATCTATGCAAAGGTCGAGTCAAAGAAAAAAGAGTCTTTCGAGCTTCTGTGTACCGAGGAACCGCGCGACAAGAAGGTGGTGGAGCGCATCATCGTCGAAGGGAAAAAGTACCCGTGGCAGGTGCGCGATGTGAAGGAAACGGAGACCACGCGCTCCCCCCGCCCCCCGTTCACCACGTCGACCTTACAGCAGGCGGCAAGCAACCGTTTCGGCATGAGCCCGTCCTCGACCATGCGGGCCGCGCAGAAACTCTACGAGGCGGGACTCATCACCTATATGCGTACCGACAGTACGAATCTTTCCGCGCAAGCCGTTGAGCAGATTGCGGGTGTGATCGAAAAAACATACGGCAAAGCATCCGTCCAAGTGCGTACGTACAAAACAAAGAGCAAGAACGCACAGGAAGCGCATGAGGCGGTCCGTCCTACCAACGCGACAAAACGTTCCGCCGGACATAATCCGGAGCAGATCCGTCTCTATAAACTGATCTGGCAGAGAACAGTCGCATCGCAGATGGTCGACGCCGTCATGCTCCGTACGAAGATCGTCGCCAATATTCTCGAAGCCAAGGAGCCCATACCCGACTTTTCCGCGAACGGTTCGCGCATGCTTTCTCTCGGCTGGCTTGCCGCGGATCCGGAAGCAAAGGGCGAGGAAGTGCTTCTCCCGAAAGTCGAGGTCGGCGAAACCCTCTCCCTGCACGACCTCTATTCCGAAGAACGGGAAACGGAGCCGCCTTTCCGATACACCGAAGCGGGGCTGGTGAAAGAGCTCGAGAAGCGCGGGATCGGACGACCCTCCACTTATGCGTCGATCATCAAAACACTTCTCGACCAGCACGGTTACGTAACGAGGGAAGGCAAAACGCTCATCCCGACCGACACCGGCGACGTGGTGAGTTCCTTTCTTGAAGAACACTTCGCTTTCTATATCAGCGACACCTTCACCGCAGAAATGGAGGAGAAGCTTGACGACATCGCGAACGGCACCCGCGAATACGCCGCAACGCTCCAGCAGATCTACGGTCCGTTCTCGAAAGAGATCAAGGCGAAAGAGAAAGTCAAGAAAATAACGAATCTCGGCGATGCGGACCCCGAAATGAAGTGCCCGAAGTGCGAAAGCAAGATGGTGGTGAAGCTCTCCAAGAACGGTAAATTCCTCTCCTGTGCGCGGTTCCCCGAATGCGACGGCGCGCGGACGTTCGACGGCAAAGAACTTGCGGGGCCGCGGCCGACAGGAGAGAAGTGTCCCGAATGTGCGACCGGTGAACTCGTCGAGCGCGAGGGTAGATTCGGGAAATTCATCGCCTGCGGCAAATATCCGAAGTGCAAGTACATCAAGAACGACCCCGAAACGGCGAAGCTAAACTCGACCGGAGTGAAATGTAACCTCTGCGCCGACGGAGAAATGGTCACGCGCCGCGGACGGTTCGGCTTCTTCTACAGCTGTTCGAACTATCCCAACTGTAAGAACATCACCAAAGCAAAACCCACGGGAAATAATTGTCCCCTATGCAAGTCGCTCATGATGGAAGGCACAAAAACCATTCCCGAGCGTTGTAGTAATCGTGCCTGCCCAAATCACAACCCGCATAAACTCAACACGAAATAGGTAGCATGCAATCTGCATTGCATGCGGAGATTGTTTTTGTGGGACGGAGTCATGTTTTTTCAGCAGAAAAAACGGACGAGTCGGGGTCGCGGAAATTTTCGAGCGACGGCGAGAAAATTATCCGTGACCGAAAACGATCCCTGAACGCTGCTCAAATCGAACCTGTCCCAACCACAATCCGCATAAACTGGAGCAGAAAAAATAGGGTGGTGTACAAGGTCGGACCTTAAGAATTAATCCCCAAGGTCCGACCTTGTACTTGAAAACATGTATTCTGTTTTACTGGTGTGCGCCAGAGAGCCACGGGCGTGAGCCCGTTGACGGATGGCCACAGCAATGAGTGCGCGCGGCGACCAATTTTTTCTTAACGGTACTCCGTTTAGAAAAAACGGGAGTACCCGCAGTGGTGTGGCGCGCTCCTCTTCCAGAAAAACATCCTCGGTGCCGCTCCGCATTGCGGGGCGGCATGTTTTACAGAAGCAGGATTTTTGCGTATGGTGAAATTATGAATTCCGTACGACCACTCGAGGAGATACTCAAGGTCATGCACAGCCGCGAACCCGCCGACATCGCTTTAGTCGAGCGCGCATATCACTATGCCGAAGCGGCGCATCACGGGCAGAAACGATACTCGGGCGACCCTTATTTTCTCCACGTTTCCGAGGTCGCCTACACACTCGCGGAAATGGGTATGGATACCGCCTCGATCGTCGCGGGGCTCCTCCATGATACGGTCGAGGACGCAAAAGTATCCGCCGACGACCTCAAAAAAGAGTTCGGCGGCGAGATCTACGCGCTTGTCGACGGCGTCACCAAACTCGGAAAGCTGAAATACCACGGCGTCGAGCGACACGTGGAGAGTCTGCGGAAACTCTTCGTCTCGACCGCAAAAGACCTTCGGGTCATCATCATCAAACTTGCCGACCGCCTCCACAATGTGAGTACGCTCAAACACGTGCCGAAAGAAAAACAACGGCGCATCGCCCTTGAGACGCTCGAGATCTATGCGCCCATAGCGAACCGCCTCTCGATCGGAAAGATCCGCGGCCAGCTCGAAGACTACGCCTTCCCTTTCGCCGACCCCGAAGCATACGAAAAGACGCAGGCGCTCATCAAGGAACGGAGCCGCGACAGTGAGAAACGTCTTGAGAAGATCTACCGAGCGATACAGGTGGAGTTGGTCAAAAGCGGCATCATGGGCGTGCGTGGCGAATACCGCATCAAACGCACCTACAGTCTCTATAAAAAACTCCTCAAGCACGACTGGGAGATCGGCAAGGTCTTCGACATCTCCGCGGTCCGCGTCATCGTCCCGACGGTCGCAGACTGTTACCGTGCGCTCGGCATCATCCACAGCGTCTGGCGGCCGCTTCCCGGGCGCATCAAGGACTACATCGCTTTCCCCAAACCGAACGGCTACCAGAGCCTCCACACGACGGTCTTCACAGGTGACGGCGCGATCGTCGAGGTGCAGTTGCGGACGGAAGAAATGGACCGTGAGGCGGCGTTCGGCGTTGCGGCGCATTTCGCCTATAAAGAGGATCTCGCGCACCGCGCGCTCCGGCCGCTCCCGAGCAATCTCGACTGGGTGAAAGAGGTCTCCCAATTACAGAAAAACATCACCGCATCGAGCGAATACCTCGAAAATCTCAAGATGGATTTCTTCGGCGACCGCGTCTTCATCTTCACTCCCAAAGGCGATGTGGTGGACCTCCCGCAGGACTCAAGCCCGATTGACTTCGCATTCGCCATCCACTCCGACATCGGCGAGCATGCAGCGGGTGCAAAGGTCAACAACAAGTTCGTCGCGCTCGACACCAAACTCCAGAATGGGGACATCGTCGAGATCATCACGAAAAAGAACGCCCGACCGTCAAAACGCTGGCTTGACTACGCGCGCACGGCGCTTACAAAGAAGCGCATCCGCGCGTACCTCGATCGGGAAGCGGGAAAGAAAAATTGACCGTGGAGATGATTAATACACAAGGTCGGACCTTAAGAATTGATGCTCAAGGTCCGACCTTGTATGTTTTGACTAAACCGTAAAATTCTTCACCGCATAGAGTCCGTCATCGGTCCCTTCTTCTTTATGCAAAGGGGAAGCGACCGGCGGGTTGTGCTCTTCTGGGACGGGCGCAACGTCTTTGTTGGTGCGCAGTAACGATTCTTGGTCAACGGTACGCACTGTTTCGCTCTCATGCTCTTTATCTGGGAGGGGTGCCGGCGGAGCCGTGACCGGCGCGGGAGGGTTCGGTCGCCGTTCTCCGGCGCTCACCTTGGAAAGGAGCATTTGCAGGTCTTCGCTTGAGAAAAAATCAATGACGAGTTTTCCTCCGCCGACTTGTCGACGTTCGATCGACACACGGGTACCCAGCGATTCCGACAACTCTTTCTCGATCCGTTCGATCTCGGGGTCCCGCGGGAGCTTCTTCCGCAAGCGATCGTGCGCGATATGCCGCGCCACATCTTCCGCCTCGCGTACGGTCAGTTTCTTCGACAAGATCTCCTTAAAAAGCGTGTTCTGCTCTTCTTTCTTGTCCGCGAGCATCATGAGGGGTCGCGCATGCCCTTCGGTGATCTTTCCGGCGGAAAGCGCGCCGAGCACCTCTTGCGGGAGGACGAGGAGACGGAGGCTATTCGAGACATATTCGCGGCTTTTGCCCACCTTCTTCGCGATTTCCGTGTGCTTGAAGCTGAATTCCTGCGCCAAGCGGGAAAAAGCGAGCGCGCGGTCGACCGGATTAAGATCTTCACGCTGGAGGTTCTCAATGATGGCAAGCTCGAGCTTGAGCCGCGGGTCGGTCTCGCCGTACTGAATGATCGCGGGCACCCTCGCCACACCGGCCAACTTTGCCGCGCGCAAACGCCGCTCCCCTGCGATGAGTTCGTATTCTACGGAAAGACCGCCTGCGTCATGTTCGGTCTCCTTGCGAGTGACGACCAATGGTTGGAGGACGCCGTACTGGCGGATAGAGTCCGCAAGGTCCCGCAGATGTGCTTCATCGAATTCCTTGCGAGGCTGGTACGGGTTCGGCTTGATCTTCTCGACTTCAATCCAAAAAATAGCGTTATTCTCAAATTGCACCATGCTCTCATTGTAGCACGAGGGAAGCATGGGCGAGATTTAGTATACAAGGCGTGAAGACATCCTAAGGTCTCTCCTTGGTTTTACAAGGTGAGACCTTGGAGAAGTTGGATGTCTTCACACCTTGTATTTGTTTCTGCCGCATTGATAAAAAGCGCTCTTTTGATTACACTTGGCCGATAAGCCGGAGTGGCGTAATGGTAGCCGCGCACGACTCAAAATCGTGTCCCGCAAGGGGTGAGAGTTCAAGTCTCTCCTCCGGCACTTGTCAAAAGACTTCCCCGCGTTGAAGAGATTTTTTATAAATTCGGGTACAATTGGCTGATGTCCGGCCGTTATCTTTCCGTTGCAAAGTGGGTCGTTTTTTTCTTTTTTCTCTTCCTCTTCCTCTATAAGACGGTCACCTTCGTCGACCCGGACCTCGGCTGGCATCTCGCCGCAGGAGCGATCGTCGCAGAGACCGGAACAGCTCCGACAAACGACCCGTGGACCTACACAATGTACGGCCACGAGTGGATCGACCACGAGTGGTTGGTCGACGGCATATTATACGCCGCACAAAAATCCGGCAACTGGGCGCTCGTACAAGTAACGTTCTTTCTGCTTGCTTTTCTTCCGCTCCTCTACTGGCTCGTTCGCGCCAAACATCTGCTCTCGCTCGTTTTCGTTGTACTTGCGGGTCACGTCCTTGTCGACGTCATCGGAGTACGCCCACAAATGCTCTCTTTCTTTTTGTTCTTCCTTCTCTTTGAGATACTCTGGAATAAACGCCTTGCCTCGCACAAGGCAACGCTTTTCTTCCTGCCGCTCTTTTTCCTCTTGTGGGCGAACCTCCACGGCGGTTTTCCCGTCGGACTCATGTTGTGGGGTGCCCTGCTCGGAACAAGGACCTTCATTTTGGTCGTGAGAAGGGAGATGCCGTTCCGTCAGTACGCCCTCGAATGGTCTTCATTCGGCGCGAGCCTCCTCACAACGCTCGGTACGCCCTACGGCACATCGCTTTGGCTCGAGATCATTCACACGGCCTCGACGCCGCTACTGCGGGAGATCATTGAATGGCAGTGGTCATTCGTGCACTGGCCCATTGCGCTCCCTCTTTTCGTCGGAGCGGGAGCGGGACTCCTTCTCGTCTTCGCACGCTCGCTTCAATCGTCCTTCATACTTTCCGCAGGAGTTTTTCTTCTTCTTGGCGTCAAACATGCACGCATGGCACCGTTCCTTTTTGTCGCCGCCCTTCCGCTTATCGAGCAGGCACTCGCACTGTTCTCCGAAAAGATAGCGGCACACAAGAACGCGTACACCGTCCGTTGGGCCGCCGATCGTCTTGCCATCCTTTCCGTGTTTCTCCTCCTCATCGCGGCGGCGACTTCGAGGGACAGGCTAATACCCTACCACCCACCTTATGACGCCATCGCCGCCTTGAAACGCATCGAAACGGTCCATCCGGGAAGGGTGTTCAACGAATACGGTTTCGGCGGTGCACTCATCCTCGATGATCCCAAACGCACCCTCTTCATTGACGGAAGAATGCCGCATTGGAATGACGAGTCGGGCTACTCGGCATTCACGGAATACCTCGACGTTCACTACAAAGAAGGTCGCGCGCGCGCGGTCTTCGACAAATACGGCATCACCATCGTCATCGTCCGGCAAACGGACTCCGCTCGTATGCAAAACCGCGAGGAGAGGTTGAGTGCCCTGCCGCCGTTCGTTAAAAACACCGTTAAATTCCTCTTCCCCCTGCGGCAAGCATTCCTTCTCACCGAATTGCACGGGGCAGGATGGTGCACCGTATATAGAGACACCGAAGCGCTCATACTGGTCGCACCGGGCTCACGGCTCTGCACCGGAGGATCCGCCCACTGATCCGCGCATTTCACACAACAAAACCTTCCTCAATGCGAGTCGAAAATGGTGCTCGGCTGAATCAGGTCTATATCTTTCCGACAAGATCCATCCCCGGTTTGAGCGTCGATTCGCCGGGTTCCCAGCTTGCGGGACACACCTGCACGCCGCCGTTGTCGCGGACGAATTTCGCTGCTTTCAATTTGCGGACCAGTTCGCCGGCGTTGCGGCCGATTGAATTGTCGTGGATCTCCATCGTCTTCACAATGCCGTCAGGATCGACGATGAAAGTTCCGCGGAGAGATAGTCCCGCGTCACCACCCTCGGGGATATAGGTCCCGAACAATCTCGCCAACTTCCCCGTCGGATCGGCAACCATCGGAAACTGCACGTTCTTTATGGCGTCGGAGTGATCGTGCCATGCCTTGTGCACAAAGACCGTGTCCGTCGAAACAGAGAGCACTTCGGCGCCCTCCTTCTCGATCTCCGGATAACGCTGGGCCATCTCTTTCAACTCGGTCGGGCAGATAAAGGTGAAGTCCGCGGGGTAGAAAAAAAAGATAAGCCACTTCTTTCCCCTGTAGTCTTCCGTGCGGAGTGTCACCTCCTTGTCCTTCTTCGGATCATAGGCGACGAGATGGAGAGCGGGGAGTTCGGCGCCGACAGCGAGTGCTTTCTTCTCTTCGTTGTGCATGTTGTTGTGTGTGAAAATCGAATAATCGTATATGCAAATTATAGCATTTTTCCAAATTATTCCAAAAAAGACTATACTACCGGCATCGTGGAAAAGCGGCCGAAAATCGTCGTCATCGTCGGACCGACCGCCTCGGGAAAGAGCGCGCTTGCGGTCAAACTCGCAAGAAAATTCGGGGGCGAGATCATCTCGGCCGACTCACGGCAGGTCTACCGCGGCATGGACATCGGGACGGGAAAGATCACGCAAAAAGAGATGCGCGGCGTTCCACACCATCTCTTGAGCGTCGTATCTCCCAAAAAAGTCTTCACGGTGGGAGACTACGTCCCCATGGCCGAGCGCGCGCTCCGCGATATCCTTCGAAGGGGCAAACTTCCCGTCATCTGCGGAGGGGCCGGATTTTACATCTTAGCGCTTGTGGACAAGCTCCAATTGCCTAACGTGCCCCCCAATCCCGCCTTGCGAAAACGGTTGAAAAAGAAAACTGCGTCCAAGCTTTTCGCACTCCTTAAACGACTTGACCCCGCTTTCGCGCTCCGAATCGACCGCAACAATCCGCACCGCCTGATCCGCGCCGTCGAGATCGCTCGCGCGTTGGGGCATGTGCCCCCTCTTACGGCGGTGTCGCCCTACGACCCGCTCTTTATCGGGATCACGCTTCCCAAAATACTGCTCGCAAAACGCATACACAAGCGTCTTTTGGCACGCATCAGAGCGGGGATGCTCGATGAGGTGCGCTCCCTCGTAAAACAGGGCGTCAGCGTGAAACGGATGCACTCGCTAGGACTCGAATACCGCTATTGCGCCGACCACATAAAAGGCACCCTGACGAAAGAAGAATTCCTCCTCCGGCTCGAGTCCGCTATCAGGCAATACGCCAAACGCCAGATGACGTGGTTCAAAAAGGAGAAGCGCATCCGCTGGGTGGGCAACGACCTCACAAAAACCGAGCGACTGGTGAAAAACTTTCTGTAAAAAAACCCCGCCTTGTTAAGACGGGGGCTTGCGTGGACGCAACCTCACTGCGACCCATTTCTCTTAGCGTATCACGCTAAGAGAAATGGAAGTACTCTCGTGGTGGATTTTTATAGTCGCTTCGCTCCTTAAAAATCTCGGCGGGGTCATTCCTGCGCTTGTTTTCCGGGAACGAAATCGGTCGGGAGCACGAAGATGTGGAAATGCGGCGGGAACCGCTCTTCGATCATGACGATCTTCCCCTTGCGGCGATCTTCGAGCAAACGTTCGCGGAGCCATGCGCGCTCTTTCTTGTTCATGTGAAAGAAGTTGTTCGAGATGTCCACCGCAGAACCCGTCGTATGCGTCGAGCAGATCTCCGTCCTACACGATGCCGGAGAGTTCCACTGCCGACGCTGATCGCTGTAGGAGCGTACCATGGACGCGATCTTAAAAGGGGTGAGATTTACTATCCCCTCTTTGTCGGCGTACGCTTCAAGGTCGCGCGCGAGCGAGTGGAGATAATCCCTCGCCCACGGACGTGCGAACCGACGTGCGGCGGGAAGGTCGTCCGCAATGGAGAGCCCCGCTCTCGGGAAGACTTCGACCAGTTCGCCGCGCCCGCCGGCCGATTCGATCTCGGCGAGCGTCTCGTAGCGCTTGAGGCCGAGTGCGTCGGAAAGACACACTTCGTTCCCGAGTTTCTCCGGCGTACCGCCGAGCATTACGCTCTCACGCTCTAGAAGATTGAGCGCGAGTGCACGCTCAATCACATCGCCCTCTCCGTACATGCATTGCTTGTATGCATCGACGATCGCAAGGAATCTTGCATCGGCTCTGGGCGGCGGAGTATATGCCTTCGGGATCCGCGGCGGAACTTTCGCGATCGGCTGGTGTTTCTTTTTCGCCTTCGGTTTCACCGTCGGCTTGAGACACTTGCCTTTTGCATCTTTTTTGCACTGACCTTTTACGGCGGAATGTGCAACCTCTCCACCTTCTCTCGCGTAGGCTCCCCCGAAAAGGAGGGCGGCGCAAAGCGGAAGCGCAACGAGCGCAAAACGCTTCATGGTGACCTCCTCGTGGGATGGAACTGTCTATAAGTTACGCTACCATCCGCAGTCAATTGTGCAAGACCCAATTCTGTCCACGGTCTTCCGTGGTGACAGAATTGAGGATCCCCGAAGTCTTCGGGGGGGGGGCCGCCCCTGTCCAGGGTCTCAATACAAGGTGTGAAGACAACCTAAGGTCTCTCCTTGGCGACCAATTTTTCTTAGAGGTGGTCCTCTTAGAAAAATGGAAGTACTCTCTGTGGTGTTTTACAAGGTGAGACCTTGGAGAAGTTGGATGTCTTCACACCTTGCATGCAACGCCAAAGCGCGCCCCAAAAGAAAAAGCCCGCAAAATGCGGACTCTCCGAACATGCTATCGGATACCAAGCACCTGAACGACCACCGTACGCGCGGGGCGATTCTCGGAATCAAAGTCGAAAAAGAGCGGCGACTGCCATGTGCCCAATTGCACCCTGTAGTTGCTGACGGCAAGGACGACGGGCGGAGAAAAGAGACCGAGTGCAACGCTCCGGATGTGCGCTTCGCCGTTCGCCGGCTCGTTCAACATCGAGCGCAGACGCTCTTCCCTGTCGTGCACGTACGGCACGCCCGTAAGACAAAGCCGCTCGAGAAAACGCGGTATGTCGTGCTCCACCAGCCCTTCTTCGTTCTCGTTCACGATAAGCGCGGTGGTCGTATGGCGGCTTAGCGCCAAGACCACGCCTTCCCGTATCTTCGAGTGCGCAACGACATGCGTAATCTCGTTCGTGAGATCTTTCCATTTGATACCGGGATCGACGGTCGCCCGCAAATCACTCGCTCGTATCAGTATCTCATCCTTGTGTGCGGTCTCGATCGTGATGTCCCGCCATGAAATGGGCTGTACCGGTGAAACCATCGAGCTCTCCTTTTGCTAAAAACAAAACGCTCCAAGAACATACTCTCACCAAGTTATCTTCCTTATGGGTTTTGTCAATCACGCAGGGGACTCTTTGCACGGACCCCATTTGTGGTAATCATGCCGCTGGACGCCACAATCGGCGTGACTCCTCCAGAAAGTGGGGCAACCCGCCCGCGGTGCACGCGCTTCGCCCAAAAACTCCTCTTTGGGCGGCAAGCGAAAATCGGCAGGGGCCTTCTCGGGGAGTACACCGTACAGAGCCCGATCGTCGTCCGCGCTCCTCTTCTCTTTGGCTATGTCCCGATGCAGACGGATCGCCTCTTGGATGTGGAGGAGTTCCGCGTGCAACTCCGGAAGTCCTTTCGACGGAAGATCATCGTCCCAATGTACACTCTCCAAGATTGCATCTTCGGGTGCGGGATCCGCGGCCTCGGCGCGACGATGTTCGTAAAAAAGCACGCACTCCCTCATACCCTTTTCGGGTAGAACTACTTTTGGCTCCGAAGGCGAACCCGAAAGCCACTGCCAGACGAGGTAATCGTCAAAAAAACAGCGGTCGTCTCCTTTCTGGTCGCGATGTTCGCGGATACTTCTGCGACGCTCGAGAATCGCCTGGATGCAGGCGTCCCTGTTTAACCGTGAGAGTTCCGTCTTGTCGAGAGAAAGAATCATGCGGTGGGAGGATAAAAAATTCTGACCAGTCTGGGCAGATCGTCTTTCATATACACACCCGCCTTCTTCTTTTCCAGGATCTCTTCGGGCGAAAGCCACTCGTAGCCGACAAAATCGCCGGTATTGTAATTCGGCGTCTCGTTGCTCCGTATCTCATATACCTGCATGAATGCGGAAGTGTGATGTTCGTGGGGGTTCAATTTGCCCAATAGTCTCCACGGCAATTTCTGTGTGTCGATATTCAACTCTTCCATCGTCTCTCGAGCGAAAGTGACATCGTAATCCTCCCCCGTTTCAACGTGGCCGCCGACGCTCATGTCCAAGCCTAAAGGGAAGACTCTCTTGGAGGCTGCGCGTTTCGGGACCCAGATCTTTCCCTCATCACTAACGAGAAAGGCGTTGATCACCCGAAGGTTGCTCAAGTGCTTCGCATACACAAGGTCACGCTCCATTTGCCCGACGACCTCGTCGTTTTCATTCACTAGATCGAGTATTTCGCTCATGGATAGTTATAGATCAAGAGCTATAACGCCGTATTTCTTCAGCTTTTCGCGATAGCCGTTATAAGAATAGTAGGCTTGGCGCACCTCGCCCAACGATCTGGCGGACGGCATAATCTTGCGATAAGGTATCCGTTTCGTCATTGCTCCGATCGATCCGAAAAGGCGTGCCCGTTGGACCTTCTTTTGAAGGCGAAATTTGCCGCAGACAATCACCAGTATGTCGCCCCTCTTGATTTGTCGATACTTCAACGTCGCGGCACGAGTCTCCACAAGTTTTAGGCCGTTCTTGATCTCAAAGAAATTGGCCTTATCAACGGCACGAAAACGAAGTGTCCACTTTTTCATGATGGCGGTATTTTAGCATACTTCAACGATGCGTCTCGAGCGCACCATTTTTCTTAAAAAGTGACACCGAGTACCAGGATTTCATGCGGCCACTTCGTTGAGAATTCTAGAGACCAAAATGTGTTGGTGCGTAGGTTTTAACGTGTCCGTAGATAGGATTTTCTGTCTGCTCCGACGAAACTGGAGGGGTAGTATTTTTCTGAACGAGATACACGAAACCGCCCGCAACTATCGTGGCCACTATCACCCATACACATATATGATACTTTGATTTCATGGTTGTCTCGACGCGTCTCGAGCGCACCATTTTTCTTAAATAGTGATAAAAGTGATACAGGAACGATATCCTACCGTGTCACTATTGGAGATCCTTTTTCCTTTCCTCAAATTCCTTTTTATCAATCTCGCCCTTGGCGTAGCGCTCTTTTAAAATATCGAGCGGTGATTTTGCCGGTGTACTATCACTATGATTATGCCCGCATCCGTGGCCGCCACCAAAGCCTATTCGTGCTACTGAGATAATTCCCCAGATAACGAGTCCCCAAAAGAGCAACATAAAGATCGAACCAAAACCGCCCATATACCCGTATCCAAAATCCATCATAAATTTGTGAATTAGTTGTTAATGATTGCGATGCTCACCAAAATTCAAAACGTGACAACCTTATCCGACGTCTCAATCATCTTGAGCAAGTCAGACATGGTGGAAACGGGACAGATGCCACTCTCTTCTTTATTCCGAAGTTTCAGGCACGTGCCACAGGCAAAGATCTCCCCTTTCAACCCCTTAAACTCCGCCACTTTTACCGAGATGTCGAAATTAGTAGAATCGGCAATCGCGTCGAGCTCGGAGCCCTCGCTCATCAAAAAAACCTCCGCTTGACCACCAGCTTTGAGTGTCGTGATCCCGAGACGAAATGCATTCCACGCATGTTCGGGGTTGTTTGATTGCAAAATAATGCCAAGTTTCATGATGGAATTATAACACAATATGAATTGAAAATCCGCGCTTCGACCGTTACGCGGTCAGTACCCCTTTCCCATTTACTCACGATAAGAATCGCTCGTAAATAAGGGAGAAGGGCTTCGACTCCTCGACGCAAGCAAAGCAGTTAGCTTGCTTGGTCCCGCACGAAAAAGCTTTGCGTTTTCGT
>MHLS01000016.1:0-3365 GCA_001819095.1 Candidatus Lloydbacteria bacterium RIFCSPLOWO2_02_FULL_54_12 | reverse complement strand
AGATAGAACCTCTCTCGGCTAAGCCCCCCTTGGCCGAATGGCTTAAATTTAGCACACTCCTTCGAAGCATCTCGAGCGCCTGCGATTACTCAACCAATGCTTTCACCATGAATTTATTCTAGCTTCTGTTTAAGTGCTCAAGAAGTTTTCTATGTTCCTCTTCGTGGGGTACAAGTGTCTCTCCTTGCCCCAGAATCCACTCCTCAAATTTTCCCACATCCACCCAGCGAACTTCGTCTACCTCGTCCTGTTGTATGCGCAAAGACAAAATGTCCACATCCAAATTTACGAGATATACATCCTGAAATTCATTATTTATATATGTCCCATTATTCAAAATGACATGTTCCTCTACGGTAAAAAGGAACTGAAAATTTTGACTGGATATGGTCAGGCCCAGTTCCTCCTTAGTTTCTCGTACCGCAGCTTCTATGCTTGTCTGTCCGCTTGAAACATGCCCAGCCGACGAAATATCCCAAAGGCTGGGGTAGGCACGCTTCTGTTTCGAGCGTTTTTGTAAAAGGAGTTGTTTTTTTGAGTTCATGAGCCAAACATGAACTGTTCTGTGCATGAGGCCATCACGGTGCACTTGATCATAAGATTTTGACTCACCAGTTTTGTCACCAACTGGATTTAAAATATCTAGAAACTCTTCCATGTGAGAATTATACACTAATGCGGCTTAAACCCGCGCGGCGTCTCGAGCGCAATAACTGCGCTCTTAGTGGCGGGAATGACGAGGAGATCGACCCTTACAGGGTCAGTACGCCTTTGCGATTTATTCGGAACATGGTTCCTCATAAATAGCGCAAAGCCCTTCGATTCCTCGACAGGAAGCAAGCCGTTGCTTCCTTTGGGCCCGTAGCAAAACATCGCTTTGCTCTTTTTTGCTACGGGCCCACGAGGAATCGAACCTCGACCGACGGTTTTGGAGACCGACGTTCTACCATTAAACTATGGGCCCTTACGGAAAAAATATAGCACGACTATCACGAATAAAAAAGCCTTGTCGTAAGTCGACGGGAACATACCTCTACCAAAGAAAAACCCCACTTGAAACAGCGGGGATTTAACGGGGTGTAGCGTGATGTTGCTTCGGAAAGTACGACAGCAACAGCTCCTGCTGTGCTTCGTTGAAGCGATACCAGATACGCTCGAGCGTGTAGACGTCGCGGTGCGTCGTCGGCTTTATCCCGTAGAGCTCGATCGTCTTCACATCCGAAATGATACCTTGCTTCAAGAGCACGTGGAAAAGTTCATGGCAAAGGGTCACCCCAAGCCTCTCGCGCGAGGAATGAAACACGCGCGAGGTGTTGTAGTGGAGGGAAAGGCCGTCCATGTATGCATAAACCTCGACCTTGCGCTTTCGTGTTCCGCGCATCTTCAAATGCGCAACTCCGATCACCTCGAAGTCGGGGTGATTGAGTATCGTGACGAACTTTCGGAAGAACCAATCGACCAACCAGTCTCCCGAACAAAGTTTCGACTTCTTGGCCACCGCACACCTCCTTCCGGAAAGTAGCCGCGCCTTAGGCCGTGTTTTAACTGAAGGAACACGGCACGATTCCTCTGAATCGTTGCGCGGCATGATCTCGTGACAAGACACCGCGCTTTAATTGACGGTTGCGCGGTGTAATCTCGTGAGATTAAAAAGTACCCTTCATTCAGGGTACTCTCCCATATGCTGTGCGCAAGTCTCTCTCGACGGCGGGAACGACGACTTCAGAAATCCGAACCGCCTTCGTTGTAGGTGGGAATTCCCCAATTGAGCTTGATCTTGCAGTTAGGGCAGTGGGTGGGCATGGGATCCAAGTTGCTCAAGTCGTGCCGGCACTCACCGCACGTGCTTGAACCGTAGTGTCCTTGGTCACAAACGTGAACTTCAATCTTTCCCGTACGTTCTTCCGCTAGCTTCCCGTTCTCAGCCATTTCCATCTCCTTCGCAGTGAACTGATTCTCCGCATAGCCTATAATCAGCGAGGAGACGCGTCAACCTTGTGGTGAGGGTAGCAAAAGTACAAGGTGGAACCTTAAGAATCAATCCCCAAGGTTCCACCTTGTACTTTTTGAAATCTATTTCTTCCCCTCCTTGAAAACGACGTGTTTGCGCGTCTTCGGGTCGTATTTTCGAAGCTCGATCTTGCGGGTAACAAGCTTCCTGTTCTTGCGCGTCCAATACACCTGTCCGGTGCCCTTTGCCTTGAGTTGAATGAGTTGATCTTGTGACATATGGATGAATTGATGAGTACTAGGAGGTTACCAAAAACGGCCTAAAAAGGCAACCGCTCGGCAAGACAAGAAAAAAACGGGGGGTTTCCCCGCTTGTTCCACCTTGCAGTGAGTGTCAGCGCCCTTCGGACGCAAACGCGCCACGTGCCGCCTTGAGACGCTCGAGCGTGTCTTTGATACGCTTCTCTTGTTCCGCCTTTTTCCTCGCAAACTCATCGTAGGTTCTTTTGAGGGGGACAAACTCTCCCTGTGTCATGAGTATGTGCGTGCAATCACCGTTGGGATTTTTGGTGTTCACGACGCGAGCGACGACATCATTATCGACCTTGACGACAAGTTCGACCTCTTCGCTGGGGGCGAGATTGCAATAAAAGATGTCGTCTTTCCCCTTGGGCACGGGACGAAAGTTCAGGAACTGCCCTCCCCCCATCCCCAGTACCCCTGTCCCGATAGACCTAAGGTAGGCCCCGCGGTAAGACGATTTGACCATGCCTCGATCGCCCTTTTTCAGCATCGTAGCGTCCTTGGCGAGTTCTTCGGCTTCCAAGCGCATTTGCATTTGCCCGCTACTCTCATTGCGGGCATAGGAAACACCGCAGGTCGACAGTACGGCCGACAACACAATGATCTTCTGAAGCACACCGATGGCGCGCATCACAAACCCCTTTGGTTGGTTGAACCTCCGATATGTATCCTGCACAAACTTTTACTCGTGTCAAGAGAGCATTGTGTGCCCGAAATATCGCCGACCGACTATTTATAGAACTTCTTGATTAGGGGGTTCAACCGCGTCACGATCTCGTAGTGCGTCGTTCCGGCATATGCCGCGATCTCGCCTGCTTTGATATCCGAGCGCCCGCTTTGCCCGATCAGGGTCGCCGTGTCGCCCATGTTCACTTTTGGAATATCCGTGACGTCGACCACAATCATGTCCATCGACACACGTCCGACGATACGGGCGGTATGTCCCTTGATAAGTACGCGCCCCCTCCCCGAACACAGGCGCGGTATACCGTGCCAATATCCGACAGGGACCACCGCCAAAGTGCTGTCGCGAGTAAGTCGCTCGGTGAAATCGTAGCCCACGCGCTCGCCCGTTTTCACGTGCTTCACTTCGGAAACGACGGCTCGCCACG
>MHLS01000015.1 GCA_001819095.1 Candidatus Lloydbacteria bacterium RIFCSPLOWO2_02_FULL_54_12 | reverse complement strand
CCCCCCGTGAGACATACCCGCTCTTTGCTCCATATTGACGGACTATCAGGCGTTGTCAATTCCCTGAATCCGAAGGCGGGTGAGTGCATACTTGGTACTTCCGGTTTCGGGTAGTAGCATGGTCTCATGTCCGAACCACTCGCTTCACGCCTGCGCCCGACGACGCTCGACGAATTCGTCGGTCAGGAGCATCTTGTCGGCAAAGATAAGCCGCTTCGCGTTGCGACGGAAGCGGGTCATCTTTTTTCCTTCATTCTCTGGGGGCCGCCGGGTGTCGGCAAGACGACGCTTGCACGCATCTACGCAAAAAGTCTCCGTGCGAAATTCTATGAACTTTCCGCCGTCTCTGCGGGGAAGGGTGACATCAGGGCTATCATCGACGAAGATGCCGGCGATCACTCGAAGGTGCTCTTTCTCGACGAGATCCATCGTTTCAACAAGGCACAGCAGGACTACCTTCTGCCCTTCGTCGAGAGCGGACGACTCACTTTGGTCGGTGCCACCACCGAGAATCCGAGTTTCGAGGTCATACCGGCGCTCCTCTCTCGTTGCAGGGTCTTTGTGCTCAACGAGCACTCGGCGGATGAGATGCGGCAGATCCTCGCACGGACGAAGGTGAAGATCGATGCGAAAGCGCGCGACTGGCTCATTCTCATGTCGGGCGGCGATGCACGCACCGCACTCTCGGTCTTGGAACAAACGCTTCAGTTCTATAAGACCCCGACCGTCGAGCATTTCAAACAAGCTATTCAGTCACGCCATCTGCGTTACGACCAACGTGGCGAGGAGCATCACAACACTATTTCCGCTTTCATCAAAAGCATGCGCGCGGGGCAGTCCGACGCGGCGATCTATTACTTGGCGCGGATGGTCGAGGCGGGGGAAGACCCGCTCTTCATTGCGCGGCGCATGGTCGTTTTTGCGAGCGAAGATATCGGCCTCGCACAGCCGACGGCGCTCGTCGTTGCCAACGCGGTCTTTCGTGCGTGCGAGACGATAGGTTACCCCGAATGCGCGATCAATCTCGTCCACGGCGTGGCCTATCTTGCGGGATGTAAAAAGGACCGGAGTGCCTACGATGCGCTTCTTGCCGCGAAAGAAGATGTTGCAATACACGGCAATCTCCCGATACCGCTCAATATAAGGAACGCACCGACCAAGCTGATGAAAGAGCTTGGCTACGGAGAAGGATATGAGAAATATGATAAAGAAAGCTATCTCCCCGATGAACTGAAAGGAAAGAAATACTTGAAGAAAAGGTCGGAAAAAGAAGATCCGCCCTAAGGCGGATCAGTGGTACGTTTTTCTCTTTTGCTCCATTACGAGTTTTCTGTTGAAATGGGCCAGGAGGAGGGAGCGTCGGTCGATCAGCGTCGCCTTCCGTTGTACACCCGATGCAACAAGTTCGGAAATAAATTCACGTACTTCACCAAGGGTCTCAAACAGTTGTGGTGTCGGGAGTTCTTTTCCGCAACAGACCTTTCGCTCCGTGAGCCCGAGCACATGAGTGGTATTTTCGATAGTGAAGTTGCCTTCAGCGTAGAAGCATCCGCAGTTGGGGCAGTGATATCCCGCGCGACTTCCGCCGTTCTTGGAAAGAAGGTGGACGTGTGACACAACACAAAAACCGCTAAGGTGTGAAGGTTTCACGGCAACTGTCCTTGTGACGATCAGACTACTCTCGTTCTACCACGGTTCGCGTCGCCGTCAACGGAATATGATAATATATGCTGACGCATGCAAAAAGACGACTGGATGAAGGTCGCGCGGTGGACCGGATACGTATTTGCGCCGCTTGCACTTTTGGCGGTCGGCCTCATTTTGCTGGCGTACTATTAATTAGACCTTGTGACCCATGGAAGAACTGCCGAATCATCATCACCCCCACGGCGAGAAAGAGATGCAGGCCTATATGCCGGTCTACCTTAAGGCATGGGGCCTTACTTTTGTCATCGCCGGATTTGAGCTTGCGGGATCGATCCTTTCGGGGAGTTTTGCTCTGCTTGCTGACGTTACTCATGTTTTTACCGATACCGTAGTCGGTCTTGGCCCTGTCTCTGTTGAGTTTTTTCGACACCGCTTTCACGTTTCCGCAGAGCGCATAGAGCAGACTGGCGGCTTTCTTGTCTCGGCAATTTTGATTTTTGTCGGCGTACACATTATTGGTGAGGCAACCGAACACATAAGCGGAGGAGAGCATCATGAGGTAGAGGGTGGGCTCATGTTGATTTTTGCGGCGTTGGCCGCAGCCACCAACTTTCTCCAACACCGCCTCCTTTCTCGCGTTTCTCCCATACACCGGCACGCGGCGCACACCGGGTTCCACTTTCATATTTTGACCGACCTGGTGAAAAATATTCTGCTCCCCATCCTTGCCGTACTTATGTTGTTTGGCGCGTCGGAGATGCTGGACGTTTGGGCAGGATACGCGATCGGCTGGCTCATCATTGTCCGTGCGGCACTGCTCGCCCTCGAGAGCCTTTTTGGCAAACGCATTGTGCAACGAACGCTCGACCATTTTTTTCATTGGATCATCCGCTGATAGGGGTCATCGACCCGCTTTTGAGCCATATGAAATTTACTACATTCCTCTTTCTTCTCGCGCTCCTCCCGGCCGCCCTATTTGCACACGGGGGCGGGCAGACGGTGCAGGCAAAGAGCGGGGAGTACGTTATTACCCTCGACGCCGCCTCGACACAACTTCGCTCCGGCGTGGCCGAACGGATCAATCTTGAGATAGAAGGCTCTTCGAGCACACCCGTAGTCCCGTTCACGCACCTTTGGGTGCGCATCATCGGACCCGACGGTGTGTTGCTTTTTGCGGGGAACATTGTTGCGGCACCCGTAGGTTTTGTGACCGGGGTATCCTATCTTTTCCCGCAAGAGGGTACCCATAGTATAACCGCGCGTTTTTTCTCCGGTGAGCAGATACTTGCGGAAGCCGACCTTCCCGTTCTTGTGGTCGGCGACGCGTCGGCCGTAGGGGCAGGCTATCTCCGTACGGTCATACTGCTTGTTGTTGCGGTCGCCTTCTTGGGCGGGGTGTCATATGTTGTTCGGTTCAGAAGGAAAGAGGGCTCACCAAGACGCGGGGTGTAAAGATGTTCTGACGAAGAGAGTCTATTGCCGGAGGACCAAAGAAAAGACCCGCGGGTGTCGCGGGTCTTTTTATCTAATACGGGTTATGCGGAAAAACACATTCATCGGTCGCGGCGGGGTGGACCTTGCCGCGTATGTACGCATGCAGGTCCTCGGCATGGATGCCGATGTCCGGATTGGGATGGTGTTCCCGGCAGACGAAGATGTTGCGCCGTTCAGGGACCGTTCCCCGCATATCGGGTTTTGGGACGCATGTGGTGACGAGGTATACGGCGAGCCCGCCGCAACACTTGCAATAACGCCGCTCTTCGGTTGCCTTCACTTGTCCCCAGAGTCCTCTGCCGACAGAACGGAAGAAGCGCTCCAAGAAGGGAACAGCGGCACAAAGCTCTCCCCAAAGCAGGTAAAGCGCAACGACTCCGAAGAAGGCCGGAGCAAGGTACTCACCCTCTTCTCGAAAAAAGCCCGATGTCGCAAGAAAGACAAAGAATACTCCTACAGCGAGACGCAGAAGGCGTTTCATGTCGCACCCCTTTCGAATGAGCTTACTTTTTTTACCATACCCCGATTTTTAAATTTCGCAAGAAAACCACGCGATTGTCTACGGTTGGGGGGAGTTCCAAAGTTGTTCGTTGTAGGTGGACACGGCCAAACGGTTCTACAGTTTTTCCTGAGTTGAACTCTCTGCCGAACTTTTTTGCCGATTTTTCTATTGGACATTGTTCATTTTTGCACTTATTTCTATAAGACACACTCAATAACTTATATTTATCAACGTATTCTGGCGAATTACTTTGACGGGTAATTTTTAAAAGACAAACGACAAGGACTATAAAAAACAAAAAACAAGAAAGATGTCCTTTAGAGAACCGAAGACGATTTTGGCGAAATGCCGCTCGGTTTCGTGAGAAAATGTTGCACCACAAATGTCTTTTATGCGCAATCCCGAGCGTGCCGTAAAAAGCGCAAAACGGTTGTTTCTGCGGTGTCGTTTCGGAGAATTTTTTTCACTGCGGAAGAATAAAATAGTTTGCACGGAAGAATATCGTGGCAGTAACGCAACGGCGGATCCCACCGACGGAATCGTGACGAGGAGAAATGTTTGGAGCGTTCATGTGTTTGAACGACCGAGAACAAAGGACATGCCTCTCGTGCGAGGTGCATCATTAAAAGGACGAGGCGTTTGAGTGTCGTGACGGGAGAGCGCAGTCTCCTTGGCGATCGATAGATGACATCTCCTCCGGCGATAGCCAAGAAGAACTACTCATCTTCAATACGAATAGCGAATTGCCAAGATTGCCGTACGCAGATCAACCGCGTCGGTGGTTTAATCAGAAAACATGTGAGAGATAAAGAATTTCCGGTCTGCCGGTATACCAATGAAACAACCTGATGCCGTTAACATGCGGGCGGCAAGTGGTCCTCCGCCTCCGAGTGCATTTGCGATAATCTCCAGTGTCTCGCGTGAGTGCGCGCGCACTGGTGCGGTCGCGTTGAGGAGTGGTGTCGTTCGAGCATTTCATACCACACTCCGACGCTCGATGCTTTGTCGTCGGCGACGAGTTTGTCGGCATGTCTTTTTTAGGACAAAGATTTTTGTGCGTTACGCTGATGCGATGCGTAGAAAGTTTTGTCTCCAACAAAAAGAAAAAAGATCTGTGGACACGCCGATCGACAACGCACCGCATTTTGTTTCAAGGACACCGACGATCGGCTTGTTGAGTATATCCCGACGCGATTGACGGTCGACATGCGCGGAGGAACTATTTTCTCCGACAACGTGAAGTGTGACAAGCGCGTGCGGTTTCGCATACCGTAGACCGTAGAAATATTTATTTTGTCGTGACGGCGTGCGTCTTACGTAGGACGCACACTCACGGAGCGATAGTAGCGCGCATGTTGCCACATCCTCCTTTCGGTTGAGTGTGACGTTTGCGCATAGGACGAGTGAGCGTGGTTGCGCACCTTCCCTCCGGAGAGGCCCTTCCCGTGTCATCGTCAACGCAAATGTTTTCTCCCCGGTTTCTTTCAACGCCGAATAAGCTTTTTTGGTTACTTTGAAAAATACACCCCGCTTTCTTCTGTGTTCCGGACGAATTCGTCGAGAAGAGGGCGTTTGTGTTGTCGGGCCGTCGCCTTTTTGTGCACAGAATACTCGTTGAGTTCAATGCGTTCAATGTGGCGCGCGTTGTTTGCGCACCACGTTGTCATAAAAACATCCCAACGAACATCCTCCGAATTTCGCTTTGCCCATCCATGGCCCGCCCCACCCGCATCTTGTCGGAAACCGGTGAATTTTGCCCCGATCCACGGCCGGGTCGGTCCGTCGCGGAATTTTCAAAAAATTTCCAAAATACGGCTTAGCAGGTAGCCCGACTTTTCCCCAGTTTTTCTTGATTTCGCATTGAGAAATAAGGGTTTTTCACGGATAATGTATAGAGAAATGGAAACGAGGCGAAACAAGCGAGCTTTGGGTGCCGCTTTATTTTGTACGCGGGCCTTTTTGTCTGCAAAAAAATTCATCTCCGCATTTCTCATGCTCGCGGTTTTGCTCCCGTTCTGGCCTGTTCAGACCGCATTTGCCGCCGGGGTGCCGACTATCGTGAGCTACCAAGGGCGCCTTGCTGACGCAAGCGGGAACCTGCTTGGCGGAACAGGAACAACGTTTTATTTCAAATTCTCCGTCTGGGACAATCCCACCGTCGGCGCAGGCTCGCGTCTTTGGCCGATCGGGACGCCGGCAACAACGACCGCAGTCGTGCGGGATGGCGTCTTCAATGTGAATATCGGAGATGTCGCGAATGGGTATCCGGAGGCGTTGGATTACGACTTCTCCACCAATGCTAACATCTACTTGCAGGTAGAAGTTTCATCGGACAACATCTCGTCACAGACGGTGTCGCCGCGTTTGCGTATCGCGTCGAACGCATTCGCCCAGCTCGCTGGGGCGGTATCCGGCTCGACAACGCCGTCGTCGTTCGGCACAACGACGCCGATCACGAACTCGGTTGTCACGATCGAGGCGACGTCGTCGCAGTCGATCCCGCTCTCGATTCGCGCGCGTGCAGCACAGGCGGCGAATCTTTTTCAGATCCAGAACGAACTTGGCGCCGCGCTCTTCCTCGTGAACGGGAGCGGCGGACTTCGTCTGGCGACGCTCAACTGTACGACCTTCTCGAACGGCGGCAAGCTGACCACCGACGCGTCCGGCAATGTCTCATGCGCGGCCGACACAAGCGGGAGCGGGAGCGGCGCAGACGTGAATTGGACGTATTTCAACGGTTCCGGGATTTATGTCTCCACCACGACCAACCAGGTCTTGATCGGTGCGACGGCGACCACCTCCCTTGCCAAACTCGAAGTCCAAGGCGATGTCCGCGCCACCTTCTTCACCGCGACCTCAACCACCGCCTCCACTTTCCCGCAACTCTCCTTCGTGAACGCGACGGGAACGAGTTTGTTTTTAAGCGGCAGTTCCACCATTCAGGTACTGCGCGCCACCGACGGGACCATTACTACGGGCACGGTGGGCCAACTGTCTTTTACGAATGCGACCGGAACTTCGATCGTTACTTTGGCGAGTTCGACCATTCAGGAGCTTCGTTCAACTAATGCAACCATTGCGAATCTCACACTGACCAACCCGCTCACCGTTTCCCAGCTTGTCTTCACAAATGCGACGGGGACTTCGATCGTCACCACGGGTTCGTCGACCATTCAGGTGCTTCACTCGACGGATGGCACGGTGACCAACCTGACTTCCGTGACGGGCTCTATAGGACAATTGTCCTTTACAAATGCGACCGGAACGAGCATCTACGCTTCTGCGTCTTCGACCATCCAGATACTGAATTCCACCACCGGCAACATCGGAACCCTCACGGTGGGGTCCTTGACCGGCCCTTTGCAGGCAGAGAACGGGCTCGTCTCGGCCACTACGTCAATCGGCGTCAACTACGGAGGTACGGGGCTCACAGCAGGACCCTCTTTCGGACAGATCCTTTTGGGACAGGCGAACGGCACCTACGTGCTCACGGCCACCTCTTCCTTGGGACTCATCGGCTCCCTCTTTCGTGACTGGCAGCTTGTCTCCGGATACCTCACCCCGACCACGACGGTTGGTATTGTGACTACCGCCTCCTCCACCCTCCAAGAACTCCGCTCGACGAACACGATTATCTCCTCCGCACTCACCCTCTCGTCGCTTGCCAACTCCGGCTTGGGTGTCACCTCCGCCGGTCTGGTGTATGCCGCTCCCACCACGACATACTCCGGCGGCCTCACATACACCGCCGGGAACGTCACCAACACCTTGACCGCAGGGGACGGACTCACACGCACCGTCGACGACATTGACTGCGACACCGCATCCGGTACCACCTTCGGCTGTCTCACCTCTGCTGATTGGAATACGTTCAACAACAAGGTCTCCTCCTCGTCCCTCACCCAGCTTTCGTTCACGAACGCGACCGGCACCAGTATCTACACGAGCGCTTCGTCGACAATCCAGATCCTGAACACCACCTCCCTCA
>MHLS01000014.1:21899-24679 GCA_001819095.1 Candidatus Lloydbacteria bacterium RIFCSPLOWO2_02_FULL_54_12 | reverse complement strand
CTGTTGTCGCTCAATACAAAAACAATGGCCCGACTCTCAATGAGAGACGGGCCGCAGTTGTACCTATTCTGATTTTAACCGGACAGTAGTGCGCACGACGCGGGGCTTCGAAACTTAGTTCTTCGGCAAAAATGGGAGAAGTGCCCATATCTTGAAGTCGACGAGCACGCCCTCGGGCGGGTTCTTAAGGAGCGCGGGAAGCTCCGCGACGGGAACCTTCAAGACCTCGATGTCTTCGGCGTCCTCGGGTGTGGGTTCGGCGACTTTCTGTGCGTTCAAGCCGAGAAAGAACACCATCTCGTCGGCGACGAGGCCGCCGTTGATGGGGCCCGAGACGACGGGGGTGAGCGTTCTGCATGCGTATCCCGTTTCCTCGAGGAGTTCGCGCCGCGCGAGCTCGATTTCCGGTTCGCCGGCCTTGTCGGGAAGGCCTGCCGCGCATTCGAGTACGTACTTGTTCAGGGGGACGCGGAAGATTTTGATGATGATGGCCTCGTTCTCCGGCGTGACGGCGATCACTCCGACGATACGACCGCGCGCCTCGCGTTTTACCATCTCCCAGTGACCCTCTTTTCCGGTCTCGGTGTTGGTGAAGGGCCGCTTGGCGACGCTGATGAATCGGCCGCGCCACATCTCTTCGTCCGGACCCAGAAGTAGTTTTGACATGAAATTCTCCAAAGGACCTACTCTGTTAGTGTATAACATACCCTATATAATAAAGGAAGCATCTCCGTAAAAGAAAAAGTCCCGCGGGGTGCGCGGGACGCCATGCCTATCGTGGAGTTATTTCTTTTCGGCTTTTCCGCCGTTACGAAGTCGGGGGAGGACACCCTTGCCGGCCTGCTTCTCGATATTTTGAAGCGCTTTTTCGTAGTCACCGCGCTTCACTTGAGCGGGGCTAAAAAGCATGGTGGGGCCAAGGATCTCCGACATCTCGCCCAATTTGACGATCAGACCGGTTTCATTTTCAGCCGGGTCTCTGAAGAAAAGGAATTTCGGTAATCCCGTTGTGCCCTTGAATCCGGTGGTTCGCTCGGGATATTTTGAACCTTCCCTGAACAGCTCTTTCACTTCTTGCGCCGTCATCGGAACGAATTCGACGGTAGACATCTTTTCTTCCTGGATCCGGTGTCCGGTCGCCATGCGCATGCTGATTTCTTGTCCCTTGATTGTGATTTCCATCTCACCCATCCTCACGGCCGATTCGTCGGTGGGAGAAAATCCCACGTAGGTCCCCTCGAAAGCCGCTAAGGTGTTTTCGCTAGCCGATTGGGTCGACTGCGTACAACCACCGAAGAAGCCCGCGAGAACGAGCACCAGAAGAGCATTCAATACATTTTTCATTGCCAACCTCCTTAAAACGTTGAACCGCAACTTTCTCGTTTCTCTCATACATCCTAGAAAAAGTCAAGCACCCGTATTTTTTTAAAAGATTCACGGTGTACAAGGTCCGACCTTAAGAATTGATTCCCAAGGTCGGACCTTGTACACCAATGCCCCGCCTTGTATGTTGGAAGACATGCGGAGGAACGAATTTGTGGAATATATCATCGGCGATCAGTTGGCCGGAATGAGCGGGATGTCGGCCAAGGCGATGTTCAGCGGCTTTGGCATCTATCGCGAAGGGACGATCGTCGGCATCGTCATCGACGACGAGCTCTACCTCAAGGCGGACGCGACCAATGAGGCGAAGTACAAAGCGATGGGAAGCGCACCTTTCGTGTACGACAGAAAGGGCGGCAAGCGGGTCGCGATGTCCTACTGGAAAGTTCCGCCGGAAGTGCTCGAAGACCGTGAGCGGATCTCGGAGCTTGTCGACGATGCGTACGAAATCAACTTAAAAAAAGCGGTGGAAAAGTCCGGCATGAAGAAGCGCAAAAGAAAAACCCGCACGGCGTAGATGTGCCGTGCGGGGTGAAAAGTCGCTCCAATCAACGGTCTTTTGGTGCACCGACGGTGCGTCCGAGGAAGTAGTCGACCATTTTTGACGGATCGCGAAAGCACGGGTAGTACGTTTCGTGCCTGTCGCCTGCGGTGAAGACGAACGGAGTCAAGTCGGCGAAGCGGTACATATAGTAGACCAATGCCCGACCGCTCCTCCCGTTCCCGTCGACGAACGGATGGATGTGCTCGTATTCGAAATGAAAGCGGGCGATTTGGGCGACGTTCTCTTGCGCGCCCCAGCCGGCGGAGCGTGCCTGCCAGCACACCACTTTTTCCGTCCACTCGAGCATGAGCGAGGGGAGATATGCCGGAGACGCACCCTTTCTTCCGCCGATCCACACGTCGCAGTCGCGCCAATTGCCGCGGTATTTTGGGGCGATCTCACGCTCGCCTTTTTTGTGCTGTTCGGAAACAATGAGCGATTGCGTTCGTTGTACGAGCGCCTGCGCAAAGGGGGTCCGCTGTGACACGGCGTCCTTGAGGTAAAGCAGTGCTCCGACATGCCCCCGCTTCGCGCCGCGCTCCAGTTGTCTTCGCACGAGTTTCGGGTCGTCGGTAATGCCTTCGATCGCGTCCGATGCACAGATGAAACGAGCAAGAAAATCAATCTCGTGTTTAGTGTCCACGGTCTCCCTTTTCAGGGCCCTCTCACAACAAACTCTCTGCGTGAGTCTAGCACAAAGACATCTCTTGTACATGCGCGCAGGGTAAAAAAACATCCCCGTCCAAAGTGGATGTTCACGACCGGTCTTTTATGCGTAGCGGCGAATGAGGGTGATAAGGAGGACCATCCGCTCGTTTGCTTTTTTCTCAAGCGCGCGTGCTTCTTCGAGTCC
>MHLS01000014.1:17196-21886 GCA_001819095.1 Candidatus Lloydbacteria bacterium RIFCSPLOWO2_02_FULL_54_12 | reverse complement strand
TGCGGTCGCCCCCCGGGAGCTCTTGGAACGACGCACCGAGCCACTTCATTACCTGTCCGCGTAATTCCTCGACGAAGCGTTCGCTTTTTGCCGACCCGTCGACGGTGAAGGAGAACCATGCGCCGCTGTAACAGCCGAAATCTTCGTCGCCGGCCGTCGTTTGGTCACTTTTTCCGCCCACCAAAAGTTGGAGCACCGCCTTTTTCGTGCGGATGTGTCCGCCACAGCAGGCGTGCGTATAGAGGAAGGGAAGGGAGTTGAGTGCGCGAATGAGCGGTGCGATATTTGCATCCGGCGGAGCGGGCCACCAGTTGTCATTTGTCGGCGACCCGCTCAGCCACAGTTCGGCCGCCTTCTTTCCTTGAGCGAACGGAAGTTCTCTCGCCATTTCGGCACCTGTGTAGGGGAATATCTCTTTGAGAAAGTATACGCACGGGGCGAAAAAAAGAAAGTGAGTTGGCGTCTGAGCAAAAACACCCCGGAGGGTGCTAGGCGATGTCCCACACTTGTACGCGGCATTCGTGACGTTTTGAGAGTTTGATCGCCAGATGCAGTGCGCGTTCCGTCACCGCTTTGTCATCGCGCGCACGGAGGTAGAGGGTGCGTTTCACCGCATTACTGTCGTCTCCTTCACCGGCGGCCACATGCTCCTTGTAGAAGACTAGGATGACCGTTTTCATGAATTGCACCGCCAGAAAGACTCTGTGCGGTATCGTACATGAGAGCGTACCTGCGCACAAGAAAAAACCGCCTCGCGACGTGCGCGGCGGCGCTAGCGAACGACCTCAAGCGTGAGCGGTGTGAGCGCGGTCGAGTAATTGAAGCGGGCTTCTTCCAAAGAGTCGATATAGAAGACTTCCCAGACCTCGTCTCGCATCTCGCCGATCTTGTACTCTTTTTCGCTGTCGCGGACGGTGCTTACCATGTGGAGCACGCGGCCGTCGCCGGTCTCTTCGATCCCGTCGATCCGCGCTTGGTCGTAGAACCTTCCTTCGATCGTGACCAAGAGGACCTGCCCGATGCGAAACTCCATGACCTCTCCCGATACCCGTCCCGCACTATCATAGCCGAACGCGCGCCCCTACTCAATAGCTACTTGCGCAAATCGATATATTATGGTACTTTGTCGCCCAGAGATCCTCATACGTTGACAGGGCAAATGGAGGTGGAGAGTGAAAAAGCTCAAAGGTTCGGAGATCTTTTCGGACGCGGCCGCTTATCAGGAACTTGAGGCGAGGAAGTCGCTCTTCGGAATGCAGTTGATCTTCACCGCCATTCTTTGCGCGGTGGCGGCCGGAGTCGGTGTGGTCGAGTACTTCTTCCCGAAGTTCTTCGACTATCCTTATTTCTCCTGGTCGGTCAACTCCGGCGACGTGTTCGCATTCTGGCCGATGTATGTTTGGGGCATAGCCCTGACCGCGCTCATCAGTAGCAGGTCGTCATCGTCTTTCGACGGTAAGCTCCTCGCGCTCGGCACGCTGACTTCGGTCATGGCGGGCGTTTGGGAAGAGGTCGCATTCCGATGCTTCTACATCTGCTACGCGATGGTAGTCGTACTCGTGTTCAATTGGCTTTTTTCGACCGGACTCGGCATTTTCCTCACCGTCCTTTTTGCGGGAGGCGCCGTCGCGTGCCTTCTCGCCGCGGGTTCTCCTTTGGTCAAAGTGGTCGGCGCCGGCATTCTCGGGTTTCTCGCGTGGCTTGCGTGGGGGCTCACGATGGATTTCGACCCGCTCTACTGGTTCTATGACACCATCCTCATCCCCATCGCGTACTATGCAACGTTCAAGCAGGCGGAGCCGGTCCTTTACGGCGGATACCCCGCACTCTTCGTTTATGGCGCCTTCCTCGCCAACATGTGGTTCCGTGACGGGCACAAGTACCAAGGGCTCCTCGGGTGGGTGAATTCGTGGTATTTGGGTATGGTGCTCTTGTATGCCATGCTCACCTACGGGCTCTTGACGGCGATCGTCGTCCACGCGCTCTACGACATCCTGATTCACGTCACGATCTACGTGCGTCGGAAGTTCACGCGTTAACGTTCAAGACATGCGACTGCTCCTTCGGGAGCAGTTTTTTGTTATACTCTTTTGTATGAAGAGCGAAGGACAACCGGTCCCAGAAGAGGGAGAGGAGTGTGTTGAGCAACTTTTTGTGCGCGAGATCAAAAAGGCGCTTTCGCCGACATGGGCGAAGACGACGCAGGAATTGCTCCCCGGCTACCTTCCGGACAGGCCGACCCCCGAGTTGAGCAAAGAGGAGCTGGCGCTCTACAGGACCGCCTTTCAGATCGTGGGGAAAATGGTCGAGGACGATGAGGTCGAGGTGCTTTTCGGCGAAGGCGACGCCGTCACCCGTCGGAGCCCTTCCATTTCGGACGAAACGCTTGCGCGGCCGCGGTTCAAATTGAAGACGCACGGAGGAAAACGTTCGCGCAATGTCTCCGGCGCATGGCAGGGAAGCGCGGTCTCCGACGCCGGTCT
The DNA here is from genome assembly GCA_001819095.1 of Candidatus Lloydbacteria bacterium RIFCSPLOWO2_02_FULL_54_12. GTDB lineage: Bacteria > Patescibacteriota > Minisyncoccia > Phycocordibacterales > UBA6899 > MHLP01. The sequence goes on along the minus strand of MHLS01000014.1, from coordinate 19,403 downwards.
CTAGGCGCGATCGTTGTACAAAAAATCCGCCCGAGGGCGGATGTGCTTTTTCAGCGGAAATTGACGAAGACGGGTAGGTGGTCGCTTACCCTGCGTGCATTGCGAAGCGATTCCTGCGTTACAGGCGCAAAGTGCATTTGCACAAAGTCGATCGCGCCCGCCTTGCAGACCGTGACGCCCTTGGTATAGACGTTGTCGTACTGACGGGCGGTGTGACCTTCTTTGCGCATGATGCTTTTGAGCGAAGTGTGCTCATTAACGTTTCCGGCGAATCCGATCTGCCCGAACAAGGGGTCGGTCTTGTTGGGGGGGAGGTTGAAGTCTCCTGCGACGATCGCCCGCGTTGCGTTCGCTATCTCTTTTGCCGAGACCAGCGCTTCGATCTCGTAGATGGGCTCTTTTTCCGTCGGCACCGCATGAACGGTGAAGATCTTCACGGCCGGAGCATTTTTCGGTTGGAACGTGAGCGCGTAGGGCTCCCGGTCAACGGATGCTTGGAGCTCGGAGACGAGATGCGCTTCGTCACGGTTGATCGTGGCCATGTGTTTCTTCCAAAGGAAGACATAACGCTCCACGCCGGCTGACGGGGGTTGTGTCGGATCGCTCACGATGTAATCCCACGAGGCACCGGTACGCCCGAGTGCCGAGGCGAGTTTGGCCACCGCTTGCGCGCCGACGTCTTTTCCTGCGGTCACTTCCTGTATCGCAACGATGTCCGCATGTGCGAGCACCTTTGCCATGAGCGTGATCTCCTCGTCGGTTTTCTTGCGTCCGAAATTAGCGATGTTCCAACTGACGAAGGTGTGAGTGCAGTCGCTTCCCGACGGTGCTTTCGGCGTTACTCCTGATCGTTCGATGGCCGTCTCCTTGAGAGAGGTTACTTGTTGGTCATTGTGCCTCGGATACACGAGCCAAACGACGGCGAGAGTGACCGAAAGGCAAACGAGCGCAATGAGGAATTTTTTCAACAGAACCCCTCCGTTTTATGAAAGGTCAATGCGAACAACTGAGTAACACACTGAATTATTTGTTGAAAAATGTCAACCCCGTGATTTCCTTGTCGTCTCTCGGGGGACGCGTTACAGTTGTGCAAGCAGTTCTCAAGAAAAGGGTTCCCATTGGCTACTTGTAGCAAGGTTCGCGGACGTTTTTGGGTGTTTGCGTTTGCGCCACTCCTCCTTCTCTTCATCCTCGGCGCCGCGCTTTCGGAGCGCTCGCAGGTGGCGAATCAGGGAGATGCGCCGGACGTGCTCATTCGGACGACGACCGAAGAAGTAGTCGCTCTCATCAAGCAAAACGGAGGCTCCAAGGCGGACCCCGACGAAAGACAAAGACTTATCGGTCTCATTCAGGAAAAGGTCGCGCCCCACTTTGATTTCGTCGCCATGACGAGGAGTGCGGTCGGCGTCAATTGGCGCAGTGCCACACCCAAGGAGCAGGAACGGCTCACGTTCGAGTTTCGCGCGCTCCTCTTGCGGACGTATTCGCAGGTGCTCCTGTCGTATCAGGACAACGAGATCGTGTACAAACCGCTCCGACTTTCACCGGGCGACACCGATGCCGTGGTCAAAATCGAGATCAAACAGTCGGGAAGAGAGGCGATCCACATCAGTTTCGCCATGGAAAAAACTTCCGCAGGATGGAAGGTGCGTGATGTTGTCGTCCTAGGCGTGAGCTTGGTCACGAACTATCGGAGTTCGTTCACGACGAAGATAAGAGAATCGGGCATCGACGGACTCATCCGCGAACTCGAAGAGAAGAACAAGCAGTTGAGAAAGTAAGTTGAACGATCCGCCGCATGGCCTGCTTGCGCAGGCAGGCGGATTTTTTTGCACAAAATACCGCTCCCCGATGGAAGCGGTATCTTTATTATGCGAAGCCTCTGCACTAGTAGAACAGATCGATGAGCCGGCGGATATCTCCGGCAAGCGCAAAAACCACGAGGATGAGGAAGAACGTGATGCCGACTTTTTTCAATACTCCCCAGATGCGCGGGGCGTACTTCTCGCCCAGAAGTTGCATCGTCTGTCCGCCGTCGAGCGGATAGATGGGGAGAAGGTTAGTGAGCGCCAGAAGGTATGACACGAGGACACCGAAGTACGTGAGCGCAACCAAGCTCTTCGAGAATTTCTCCCCGAGTTGGGCAATGGCGACGATGCCGCCGGACTCTTTGACGAATGTCTCGAACGGCATGCCGAGAATCATTG
>MHLS01000014.1:7386-17160 GCA_001819095.1 Candidatus Lloydbacteria bacterium RIFCSPLOWO2_02_FULL_54_12 | reverse complement strand
AAAAGGTACTGCGTGATCGGCCGTGCAAAGAGGAGCACAACGACGGTGCTGAGCAAGCCCCACCAGAGCGACGCCGAGGCGACGGTGACCTTCCAGAAGGGCATCAAGGGCATAAGGACCGAGCGGCCTTCGGGGAGAAGAGCGCCGATCAGGGCGATTCCGAGTGCGATCATGACGAAGTTGCCGATAATCCCCGCACCGTAGATGAAGGCCTGATCGTGATAGGACAGTTCCTTCATGCCCTTCCCTTCATTCTCGGGTTTCACGAAGGCGCCGAGGAGTAGGAGCGGGTAGAGCGAAACGGCGAAAGACTTTCCCGGATACTTCTTGGACGGGAAGGTCCACCCGATGCGCGGTCCCCAAGGGAGGCCGACGCCGAGCTCGTCCACCCAGACGCCGCACTTGCGCATGGCGATCAGGTGTCCGACTTCGTGTATGAGTACCGCAAAGAGAATGATCAAGCCGATCCAAACGTATGTCATCCGACCTCCGGAATGATGTTGTAGCGATGTGAAGAACCGCTTCTGCTGTCATAAAACTACACGAGCTGACCGCCCCGTCAAGCGCTTCCCAGGACGTTCGGTTTTTGTGTTATCATGGACACATGAAGGAGCGATCGGTAAAGCCGGATCCAACGTACAGTGTGCCTGAGCGTAACGCGGCGGCGTATCACGCCGACGATCTGGCGCTTTCCCGCCTCAACCCCGAACTTGTCCTTCCCGAATCGCAGGGTGCCGCTCTAAAAGTCGCGGAGCAGCTTGTGCGCGAAGTCGACGAATTCTTGTTCTCCGAGGAGGTGCGCTCCAAGGTCGAGCGGGATTATTTACTGAAAAAACTCGACGCGGCGATTGCTATTAATAATCATTCAAAGGCGAGAGAGATGCGGGCCGGATTGCTTCAAAAGTACCCTGATGATGCAGGTGAGTAAGTCACGGAGCGCACGCGAACCGTGAGAAAAGAAATCCGCCCCTCGTTGAGGCGGATGTTTTCGTCAGTCGCGCGGAAAGGCGGGGTATCCCGTTATCCGCTCGGCAAGCAATTTACGGTGGATGTCTCCCGTGCCTTCGTATGTCCAGACAACGTGGAGATTGCGGGCGTGCCGCGCGGTGTGGTAATCGAACGTACAGTGGTTGCCGCCCAAGATGAGCATGAGCCGTTCGGCGTGTGTGAGCGCTTTCTCCGAGGCTTGCCACTTCGCCATGGAAACAAGATGGTGAATCGGAACGAGCGAGCCCTCGCGGTCGGCCGTCCGTGCGACTTCGCGCACGAGCAGAAGCAGTTGATTGTAGTCCGCCACAGCCTCGGCGATCTTTGCGCGTTGGGTGTCATGCGCGGCGAGCGGTTTTCCGAATTGCGTACGCGTCGTGGAGTAAGGAACGACTTCTTCAATGCACGAGCGCAATGCGCCGACGGAGCCCCACGCGATGCCGTAGCGCGCCTCGTTCAGACATTTGAACGCTGAACCGAGTCCTTTTGCGCCGGGGAGTTTGTTCGCAAGCGGGATCCTGCAGTCGGCGAAGGCAAGATGCCCCGTCGAGGAGAGTCGAAGCGACCACTTCGTCTCGCGAGTGACCGTAAAGCCCGGAGTATTGCGCTCGACCAAATATGCGCCGATACGTCCGTCTGCATCCTTTGCCCACACGACGAAGATGTGCGCGATGGGTGCGTTGGTGATCCACGCCTTACTGCCGTTTAAGACGTACGCGTCGCCGTCTTGTATCGCGCGCGTTGTCATCGAGCCTGGATCGCTTCCCGCATTAGGTTCGGTCTGTCCGTACGCGCCGACCGCAGTAAAAGTTGCGAGTTTCGGGAGCCACTCGTGCTTCTGCTCTTCCGTGCCGTACCAGTAGATAGGCATCATGACGAGCGAGTTCTGTACCGAGAAGATGCTCCGGAGTCCGGAGTCGACGGCTTCGATCTCGCGCATGATGACGCCTTTCATAAGGTAGTCCATGCCGGGGAATTCGTGTCCGCCGTAGACACCCGAAAATCCGACGCCGGTCAACCCTGTCGCCGCTATTAATTCACGCAAGACGGAGATTGGTACGCTCTTTTCTTTCCGGTCCCATTCCGCCGCTTTCGGCAGGATATGCGCACAGAGGTATTTGCGCAACGACTCGGCCATTGTGCGATGTTCGGCGGGGAAGTCGTTCTCGACGCCGAAGAGGTCAATGTTCTGCTCCACTCTCGTTCTCCAAAAAAAATGAACCGCTTTTCCCATACTACGACCGTAAAATATTAATGCAACGGTTGCTCGCGGATTGCGAAGAGACAATACATATGTATACTGTCAAGGACCTTGAGGCGACCCATCAATGCGCGGATGTTACAGGGCAAGTGTCCAATGGAAACAAAAACGACCACACGGGTACACAACGTCGGACCGGACGAAGCGCTCGTCCGACATATTTCGTCTACAAAAAAAGAGCCCGCGTGGATGCTCGAGTTGCGTCTGAAATCGCTCGCATTCTGGCAGAAGACACCCATGCCCGCATGGGGTCCGGATCTTTCGGGCCTCAAACTCGAAGGCATGACCTACTATGTCGATCCGAATGTCGCGGAGACCAACGACTGGAAAGAGCTTCCGAAAGAGATTACCGACACTTTTGAGAAACTCGGGATTCCGAAAGCCGAGCGGGATTATCTGGGCGGCGTCGGCGCGCAATTCGACTCCGGCGTCGTCTATCACCGCATTCAGGAATCGCTTGCGAAGAAAGGGGTCATCTTCGAGAACATGGATGTTGCGCTCCAAAAGTATCCCGAACTCGTGCGTGAGCATTTCATGACGCAATGTGTTCCGATCACTGACCACAAGTTCATCATGCTCCATGGCGCGGTGTGGAGCGGGGGAACGTTCATCTACGTACCGAAAGGTGTCTCGGTCGAACTTCCGCTTCAGGCGTACTTTCGCATGAATAAAGCACGTTCGGCACAATTCGAGCACACGCTTATCATCGCGGACGAGGGCGCGGAGATCACGTACATCGAAGGTTGCTCCGCGCCGCAATATACCGGATCGTCGCTTCATGCGGGATGTGTCGAACTGTGGGTGAAGAAGAATGCGCGCGTGAAGTACATCAGTGTCGAAAATTGGTCGAAGAATACCTACAACTTGAATACGAAAAAGGCATTAGTCTTCGACAACGCGACCGTGGAGTGGGTGAACGGGAACATGGGTTCACACACGACCATGCTCTACCCGTCGTCGATTCTCCTCGGTCGCGGCGCACGGAGCGAATCGCTCGGCATCGTCATGGCGAATACTGGACAAGTGCAGGACACCGGCTCAAAAGCGACGCACGTTGCCCCCGACACCGTCTCGGTCATCCGCTCGAAGTCGGTCTCGAAAGGAGGGGGCGTATCGAACTATCGCGGTCTTGTGCGCATCATGCCGGGGGCGACGAACGCGCGTTCGACGGTCTCGTGCGATGCGCTCATTTTGGACGACGAGTCCGTTTCGAACACCTATCCGTCCGTCAAGAACGAGAATAACAGCTCGGATATTTCCCACGAAGCGCGGGTTGGAAAGATCGGCGAAGAAGAAGTCTTTTATTTCAAGTCACGCGGGTACAGCGAATCGGAAGCCGTCCGGCTCATCGTCGGCGGCTTCATGGAGCCGATAGTGAAAGCGCTTCCGCTTGAGTACGCGGTGGAGTTGAACAAGTTGATCGAGCTTGAGATGGAGAATTCGGTGGGATAGGAAAGGCCGCGCATTGCCCCGGTCATTTGGGTGCTCTATAATGACGCCATGTCAGCATCGCGGCCTTACTTCGCTTATATTGCGCTCGTCGGTCTCCTCGCCCTCCTTGTGCTCATTGTGTTTTTTCCGCAGAGCGTCGCCAAAAGTTACCACTATCTTTCCATTGATGTGGATATCACGGTCGATCGCGATGCGACGCTTACCGTCTCGGAAACTCTTACACAGGAATTTCAAGGGGTTTTTCATCAGAGTTCCCGATATATTCCTTTGGACAACCTCTCGAGTATCGAAGTCCTTGGTGTTGTCGATGGGGAGAACCACCAGGCTTTCTCCTTTAGTCCGGAGCGTCTAGATAAAACGGACCCAAAGAGCTGGGGAAAATATACGACCTACAGCGAGAAAAACCAGTTTTTCATTGAATGGTATTTCCACGAAGAGAACACGATACATTCTTGGACAATCACATATAAAGTTCCGGACGGGGTCAGGGTCGAGAGCGGAAGCGCAATCCTCGACTGGAATGTATTCACGGGTTACCACGTACCGATCGACGCCGCGTCCGTCGCGGTACATCTCCCCGAAGTTTCGGCGACCGACAAGCTCGGCATCAGCGCTTCTTCCGAACGGGAAGAGTGGTCCGGAAGCGTCGCAGACGGAAGGACGCTCAAGGCGACAAGGGCCGACGTGCCAGGGACAGGGTCTTTCAGGGTTCTCGCGACATTCCCCGAGGAGGCGTTAAAAAGACCATAGGCGGCCACCGGGTCTGCGAAATTAAAGATCGCCGGATTTTCCGGCGATGCTTCAGTCCATTCCTCTGGTCACGACAAGTCCGATCACTCCGGCAACGACGCCAACAACGAGGCCGATCATTCCGTTTCCCGTCATTGCGGAGCCAAGGACACCGGCCATGAGGGCGCCGACGGCGCACATTGCGAGTCTGATCATTGATATGCTCCTTCAACAGAGAACCCCACCGCTATAATGCTAGGAGTGAGGTCGTTTTGTGTCAATATTGGAATGAATGAGGCGGCATCTTGAACCGGTGCACCTCCCGCTTGCGGACCGTGGTTCTTTACAACATCGTCGTAGAAGACTATACTCTCACAGTGTTGTCAAATGACTCTCGCATTACTGAGATCTCTCGGACCCTCGGCGGGAGCTTGCGCGGACGCAACTCCACTTGGATTTATATAGTCGCTTCGCTCCTTATAAATCTCGGCGAACTCGAGTGGCCTGCCGAGTATCTCGTTTGATGGTGCTTCGAGAAATACAAATGTATGAGTAAAATTGCAGAACAAATTGAAAAAATATCGCAAAGCCTAAGCGAACCTACATGGCTTTTGTCGTGGCGAAACGATAAGGCGCGCTCTGCGGAAACGCTTCCCAAGACGCTCAAGTACGGAATAGGAATTTTAGGTGTCCTTCCGGAGGGAGAGGTGTCGTTCGCACAAATTGCCGACTACCATGTCGACGCCTCAAAAGGGCTTGAGCTTCATACGTGGAAAGAGGCGGTGGCGCAGGAGGAGATCGCTTCGATCGTCGAGGGACTCTTGAAAAGTGAATTTTTTCCGAACGCGACCGATCACTATGGCGGACTCGGGCAGGCGGTTTTTCGCTCGGGGCTTGTCGTTTATGCACCGCCGTCTATGGGAGAGGACGGCGTACTCAAAGAAGAAAAATTGATGCTCGACACGATGGTTCCCGAAGGGGCTTCCGCCGACCTCATCGTGGTCATTGCAAAAGAAGGAGCCAGACTTTCGCTTACGAGCGCGCTTTCCGGCGGGAGCACATCGAGCGTGTTCGCGCGGACGCTCGTTGTCCTCACCGAATCCGACGCACATGTGCGGGTCACACAAAAACAGTCGTTGCACAAAGGAACGACGGCTCTTTTTTCGGCGCGCGGGGTCGTTGCCGCACATTCCTCAGTGCTCTGGCGGGAGGTCGTGACGGGAGAGATACGGACGAGGTCCGAGACCGTGAATGTGTTGGTCGGCGAATCCGCGCGAGGGGACATAGCGCAGGGGATCGTTGCATGCGGTGACGCGAGGTACGATGTCCTTTCTTCCGCGGAACATCTGGCGGACCATACCCATTCGCGCATTCGTGCGGCGGGGATCTCGCGGGATACTTCGAAGACGGTCTATCGTGGAATGATTGACATGGTAGAGGGCGTGCGCGCAGTTCTCGGCGGACAGGAGGCGCGATTTCTCGTGCTCTCACCAAAGGCAGAAGTGGACGCAATTCCCTCGCTCGATATTGCCTCGAAGGAAGTACAATGCACGCACAGGCTTTCCATTTCACACATTCGCGACACCGACATCTTCTACCCGAAACTCCGCGGCCTTTCGGACGAAGAATCGCGCCGGCTTTTTCTCGAAGGACATTTCGCGCAGGTGTTTCCCGGTGAGGAAAACGAGGAGGTTATGATAAACATCCGCGAGGAATTAAATAAAAAATTCGCATAAAAGTAAAAACCGTGTTATTTTTTTGAACAAGATTGCCATGCCGCATATACATGAAAACGGAAATGATTTTGTAGTAGACGTGTACGTGGTGCACAAAAATCGCGTATTGTTGCGACTCCACGATAAGCATAATAAATGGCTTGTTCCCGGTGGCCATATTGAGCTAGACGAAACCCCCGAAGAGGCGGCAAGGCGCGAGGTAAAAGAGGAAGTTGGTCTCGATATTGTTCTTTGGGATCCTCGAGCGCATAAGGTGGGAAGCTCCAAGGGGTATCAGGATATTATTCCTCCGGTGCACATGAATATGCACGAGATCAACGAACGCCACAAGCATATTTCCCATATATATTTTGCCACGACCGTGTCTGATGAGACCGCTGAACAAGAGAATGAAAAAAGCGGCGGATTGAAATGGTGCAACTTCGAAGATCTCGCAAACCTCCCGGAACTTTCCCCCACAGTAAGAAATTACGCCGAGCACGCACTCAAGGTGTTGGGCTCGCAGCCGTAAGCCATTGTCCATGATTGACATTAAAAAAATTCGCAAAGATTTTCCGCAACTAGATAAGCCCGGTTACCACTATCTGGATGCGGCGGCGTCTTCGCTTACGCCACGCCAAGTCCTTGATGCGGTTTCTGACTACTATCACAACTATCGCGCTAACGTGCACCGAGCGTTGTTTAAAGAGGCGGTCGGGGCGACAGAAAAATATGAAGAAGCGCGGAAAAAAGTTGCGAAATTCATCAACGCGAATAGTCTTGAAGAGATCATCTTCACTTCCGGTGCGACCGAGTCGAGTAACATCCTTGTTCGCTCACTTGAAGAGTCGAACGTGCTTGGCGCAGGTAACATCGTCACCACAGAAATGGAGCACCACGGCGCACTCGTGCCGCTTCAGCAAATGGCAAAACGCGCGAAACGCGAATTGAAATATATTCCGCTTGTCGGTTTCGGTCTTGACTACAACGCGGCGGAGCGGTTGGTCACCGACAAGACGGCGCTCGTTTCCGTCATCCTCGCGTCGAATGTGACCGGCACGGTGAATGACGTACGACGCATCGCCGACATTGCCCGCAAAAACGGAGCCGTCGTTATTGTAGACGCGACAGCCGCTGTTGGCCACATTCCGGTCGACGTCTCGGCGCTCGGTGCCGATGCACTCTATTTCTCCGGACACAAGACGATGGCACCGACCGGCGTCGGAGTGCTTTGGGTGAAACATGCACTTCTTGAAAAACTGGAGCCGTCAAGTTTTGGCGGACACATGATCTCGTCTGTCTCAAAAGATTCGGCCGAATGGGCGCCTTTACCCGAGCGTTTCGAAGCGGGCACGAAAAATATCGGGGGAGTCATCGGACTTGGTGCGGCAATCGACTACCTCGAGGGGCTCGGTGTTGCGAACATCCACGTGCATGTACGTGCACTCACGAAATATGCGATAGAAAAACTTGAAGGAATACCCGGCGTCCGCGTACTCGCCGAACATGACGTAGAGAAAAATACCGGCGTTGTTTCCTTCGTGTGCGACTTTGCGCATCCGCACGACATTGCTGAAGTATTGTCGCGCGACAACGTTGCCGTGCGGCCCGGACATCACTGCGCACAGCCGCTTCACAGTGCGCTTGGAGTCAACGCCACGACTCGGGCGAGTTTTCATATCTACAATACAAAGGAAGATGTCGACGCGCTCGTCGCAGCACTTATAAAAGCAAAAGAAGTATTTCTCTAGAAACTGGCGACTAGTGACTGATGACCAACCTATGGATTCCCTCTATCAAGAACACATTCTCGAGCATTACAAACATCCGCACAACAGGGGGCGGATGGAGTATTTTGATGTGAAATACAAGGGCGTGAATGTGTCGTGCGGGGACGACCTCATTCTGTATCTCAAGTGGTCACCCGAGGGAAAACTCGGAGATGTTTCTTTCGAAGGGTTCGGCTGTGCCATCTCGCAGTCGGGCGCTTCAATGCTCACCGACAAGATCAAAGGAATGACGAAAGAGGAAATGCTCGCGCTCGCGTCGAAAGATATGTATGCGCTTTACGGCACAACCGTTTCACCCCAACGTGAGAAATGCGCGCTCCTCGCGCTCCACACACTTCACGAAGCCCTTACAAAATAAAGAGTGATACAAGGTCGAACTAAGGGCAAGAATCCGAGGTCGGACCTTAAGAATCAATCCCCAAGGTCCGACCTCGGATTCTTGCGCCAATTGCAAAGTTCCCGATTTTAGTGTGTAATAGCGCAACACATGAGCGAATTTTCGGTGCAAGATCTTGTCGTAGAAGCCGACGGAAAGATCGTCGTTAACGGCGCATCTTTTGCGCTTATGGGCGGGGAAGTACACGTCTTGATGGGCCCGAACGGCTCGGGGAAGTCGTCGCTTTTGAATGCGATCATGGGGCATCCGAAGTATGTGCTCACCAAAGGAGAGATCACGCTTGACAGAGCGGACATCACCGGTCTTTCGACCGAGAAAAAGGCACAGGCGGGTATCTTCCTTTCGCTCCAGCACTTGCCCGAGATTGCTGGCGTTACGCTTACGAACTTTCTGCACAAGGCGTATTGCGCACGAAATACAAGGTCGGACCCTAAGAATCAATCCCCAAGGTCCGGCTTTGTATTTCGTGACACACCGAACATAGCCCCGCTCGATTTCTACAAAATGATGGAGGCGCGCGCGAAGGAGTTCGGTATTGACCCGACGTTTTTAAAAAAGCATCTGAACGCGGGGCTCTCCGGCGGAGAAAAGAAACTCTCCGAGGTGCTCCAACTCCTTGCGCTAGAGCCGAAGTTCGCATTACTTGACGAGATCGACTCGGGCGTCGACGTGGATGCGCTCAAAAAGGTGTTCGGCGTTATCGAACATTTGCGCGCAAAAGGTATAGGCTTCCTCCTCGTCTCGCATCATCCCAACTTACTTCAGCATGTTCAACCCAAACGCGTGACGGTGATGAAGGACGGAAAAGTCGTCGCCACGGGCGGAAAAGAATTAATGGAAACGATCGCGCGCGACGGTTTCGACGCGGTCTCCTGATCATCATGCCGACCCCGACAAAACCAGAGATTATCGAAGCGTTGAAGACGGTCGTCGATCCGGAGATCCACGCCGACGTCTATACGCTCGGGCTTATCTACGAGATCAAGGTCGGGGACGAGGGAATCGATGTTCTTATGACCCTGACCACACCCTATTGCCCATACGGGAACGAGATCGTCGGGAAGGTCGAACAGGTGCTCAAAAAGTTCGGCACCGAGGTGCGCGTCAACCTCACCTTCGAGCCGGAGTGGAAGCCGAGCGAAGACACGCGAATCGCCCTAGGACTTTCACCGGAAGACGAGGAAACCATAGAGAAAAGACGCGAAGGGAAATAGCAAAAAATACAAGGTCGGACCTTAAGAATCAGTCCCCAAGGTCCGACCTTGTATTTTTTAGCGCTTCGGCGCGTTATTGGGAGCGCCCAGAATACCTCGTGGCATTGCCACGAGGGTGAATGGGCGCAAGGTATGTGAGGGCGGGCGGCGACCAATTTTTCTTATCCGCCTTAGGTGGATTAGAAAAATGGAAGTACTCGTAGTGGTGCGGCCCGCGCCGCTTCCAAAA
>MHLS01000014.1:0-7339 GCA_001819095.1 Candidatus Lloydbacteria bacterium RIFCSPLOWO2_02_FULL_54_12 | reverse complement strand
ACACCGAGAAGACTCTTCACGTTTGCAAAGAGGGCGGCACCGTTGATCGGCATCTGTTTGCCGGTCTTTCTGTTCCAGACGATAGAATACGGCGTACCTTTGACGCCGACATTCACGCCGCTCACGAAGTCGCGTTCGACGCGATCGGCGTATTTGCCGCTTGCGAGACACTCTTCGAACGCCGAGAGGGGGAGTCCGATTATGGTCGCGATGCGGGGAAGTTCCGCGGGGTCGAGACCGTTGTTGGAAGGCGTGATCTCAAAAAGTTTGTCGGTATATTTCCAGAACGCGTCGTTCCCGCCCAACTCGTTCGCGCATTCTTGAGCCTCTCCCTCCTTGCGCGCTTTCGGATGAATCATGTCGAGCGGGAAGTGGCGGTAGACCCACGCGACGTCGCCGCTTTTCGCATACTGCTCCGTGACCTGCATCATCGTTTCGTGGAATTTCTTGCAGAACGGACACTCGGGATCGGAGTATTCGATGACAAGGACATCGGCATTCGGATTGCCGAGCACGTGGTCGTCGGGCTTGAGCACGAGCTCCTCGATCGAAGCGAGGTCGGAGTCCGCACCCGCCGCTTCGCGCGAAGGCACCTTGTCGCTTATCGGTGTCGGGGGAGTTGCCTTATCGGAAAAAATGATCGCCGCTCCCACAAGGATGCCCGCAAAGACGATGGCAAGCGGAATCGAGAGATCGTCACGTTTTTTTTGGTGTAGAGGATGGCTCGTATGTTCGTGGTCCATGGTCGAAAGATAAGACGGATAATAACGTGTAGCAGTATAACACAACCGCCACCGGCTTTCTTTGGCTTCTCTTTACAGTCGGAATATTATGTGATAAAGTCCGAAACAGAAGCTACGACCCACACTCTGAAAGGGAAAAGCGATGGCCAACGAAAACGCCGAAGTGCGCGGCAAACTCCTCGACCAACTCATCGAGGGCAAGGAAGAATTCTGCGTGATCTGCTTGAAGACACTCGGGTTTCTGAAGTCGCTCCACGTGTACGCGAAGGAGCGCTTCGAGAACGGCGCAAGCTACAGTGATCAGGGCGGTGGTCAAACGTGCGGCGACTGCAACCGCTCAATCGAGCGAAAAGAGGCGGCGAGATGAACGCGCCGGCCGCGTTGCTTGACATCGCGGAGACCAAGAAGGCAATTCCCGTCGTGCTTTCGTTCAACTTTGCCGACGGCACGCATCTTGAGGCGGCTATCAGTTTGCCGTCTGCGCCAAAGCGCGGCGGTCGTCATTACGTTGTCTTTTCCGGCAACATGCTCTTCGCAAAGCAGTGCACGGGATGGTACGAAGTGATTGAGGTTGAGTGTCCTCGTTGGCGCGCCTGTCGCGTCACGCTCGGCCACCTTCCCCTTGCCGAGTTCGCCGTTGACGACGAGCGCACATCCTTTGCGGTCCCGTGCTGACCGACCCGCCCCGTGAGACAGGCCGAGCGCCGTCTCACGGGGCATTTTTCTTAATCAAAGATGTTGGTATCCTGTGCGACAAGGGAATGTTAGATTGAATCCATGAAAAATGAGAACCACAAAAAAGGAAACTCCCGCCATGCACCAACCCAAGTGCGTGCTGTTTTCGCGCGCGGTATCCGCGGCTCTGACCCGATACTTCATGACGGCAAACCGCAGGTCGCATTTGTCGGCCGCTCGAATGTGGGAAAATCGTCCACCATCAATGCACTCCTCGGTGCGGGGCTTGCGCGGACAAGCGCGACGCCGGGGAAGACGCAGGAGATAAACTTTTTTGAGGTGGCGGGCAAGGGCTATTTTGTCGACTTGCCCGGTTACGGATATGCGAAGATGCCGGAGAAGGAAAAGGAAAAGATCCGTAAGCATATTCTTTGGTACCTTGCAGGAGGCGAGGCGAGACCGAAGGTGCTCGTACTCATCCTTGATGTGCGCGTCGGTGTGACGGACCATGATCGCGATCTTGTGCGTATCGCGCGCGACGAAAAGCATCCGGTGCTTCTCCTTGCGAACAAGGCCGACAAGTTGACGAAGAATGAGCGGGGGACCGCGCTCGCCTGTATCGCGGACGAATTTCCGGAGATCGAATGCATACCGTTCTCTGCAACAAAAAAAGAAAATGTCGGCCTCGTGCGCTCGCGACTTTTTCAGTTACTGGGTATTTGAGTGGAGAGTACAAGGTCGGACCTTGAAGAATTAATTCCTAAGGTCCGACCTTGTACTTCATTCGTGCGCGTGCATGACATAACGCGTGGGGCTTGCCCCGTGAGATGGGCGAAGCCGCTATCTCACGGGGTGGGGATAGCCCCATTTTGGTCTCAAAAAACCTTGTTTTTAAAGGGTGAAACCAATATTAGACTTTCATTTTGACAAGACGTCAAGATAGGCATTTTGTGCGTCATGCCTAGAATGGGCATAGAAGCATTTTGCACCTTGATTTGTGCAGGAAAACTCACAGGAGGATTCCCCTATGACGAAGGCGAACACGAAGACGAAAACGCCGACGGCGAAGAAGCAGAGTTACTGGACGCACGCGCCGCTTTTGGCCGCGATCGAGAAACACATCCAGTCCGGGGTCCTCGCCAAGTCGCGCGCAGGAAAGACCGGGCTCGATTATCTCCATCAGGAGATCGAGAAAGAGTTCAAGAGTTTCTTCGGCGACGGTGGACACAAGTTCACGAAGTTTTCGCTCAAATCGAAACTCCTGGAACTCATCTGGAACAAAGAACGCAAAGATCTCCTCGAGCAATACACCAGCGAGGGATGGGATCTTGACGGCTTCTATCAGCGCTACGCGTATCTTCCGAAGGAAGTCGTGAACGCTCGGGTCCGCCAGTTGCGCGGCCGTGGCGTCAAAAAGCAGCCCGCCGGTGACATCCGCGGACTGTTCCGGCTCATTCCCGAAGGGGAGAAGGTGAAGCCGATCACGATTCCCGTGGCCGATATCAAAAAGCCCGTCGTGATGAAATCCGACGACGCGAACGGCCTCATGATCATTCACGCGCCGTCGATCGGACTTCCGTACGACGGACACATGAAGCGGAATCCTTTGCGTTGCGCGCTCGAAGTTGCGGAGCGTGAAAACATGAGGGTGCTGATCACCGGCGGATTGTTCCACATGCGCTTGAAACAGGCGCACGGCAATACGCAGAACTATCGTGCGCGCACGTCCTCGATGGATGTCGACATGGAGATCTTCCCCGCCGACTATCGCGAGACCGTCGAAAAAGGCATCAAAGAAGGAGACGGGGACTTCCCCATCTTCATTTCGCTCTTCCAGCGTGTGGAGAATCTCCGCTACGGCATCAAGAAGAACTTCTGCCATTCGGCGGAGTCCGGCGGGAAGCCGCGTTTCACGGTGCCGATCTACTACGTACCGGGCATGATGGAAGAGTTGCTCATCACGCTGGGCGCATACCATGAGATCCGCCACCTTGTGCTCAAGCGCAGGGCGGAGCTCGGGTCGGAGTTGCGCGAATTCAACGCACTCCTGCGTCCGCTCCAAAAAGAGCTCGAACGCATCATCCGCGGCGACGTTGCCGAAGGAGAAGTGCATTTCGACAAGCTTGAAGAGCAGATGAACGCCATCGAAGAAAAGCTCGAGTCGAAACGGCGCGAACTGTCGAACACCATCATCACCAACACGCACGACCAGGACAACATCCATGCGTACGAAAAAGTACGCTCCTGGATCCTTGCGAAACTGCAGGATGCGATGCCGGGGGTCACGATCGCCGGATACGTTTCCGGGTTCGTGAAGTACAAGGATGCGGTCATCGAGATCGCTCCCGTCGGCGGTGAGGTTCCTTCGGTCACGCTCCTCGATAAGTACATTCAGGCCGCGGGTACCGACAAGACGCGGTTCGGGAATCTCCCGGATGCGATTTTGCTTGCGAATCAGCTTTCGCCGCACGCCGCGATGACCTACATCACCGAGATGAAAGTCGAAGGCGGGAAGACGAAGAAGCGCGATGTTCCGGTCATGATGCTCCCCGCCGCGATCGACGGAGACTACATCGGCCGCAAGTTCAAAGAACGCGGTCTGTACGGCGGCCAGACGAGGGTCCAGCAGATGGTTGGGCATCCCTTGTTTCAACCGGGCGTTGTTGTGCTCGACCGGGTCTCCGAGAATTGGACGTACGCGTTCTACTCGATCCCCGCCATCCAGCATTTGGGCGGACCGCTCGAGAAGGGCGAGACCTGGAAGAAACGCAAGGGCTCTGAAGAGTATGTGAATCTCTTCAACTCTTCGGACCTTCACTTCGGCCACCCGTGGATGACCACCATTTGGGACTCCAAGGAAAAGCGGCTGTTGGACCAGACGAGTGCGGTGTACGACATCTTCCGGAAGAACGGAAGTTTCGGGCGTCTGCATTTCGACCTACATCAGGACGACCTCCTGCAAGGTCTCAACTTCGCGAACTATCTCCAGCCGCATGCGAACCTCCTCTCCTTCGGGAACTACCAGGAGTACGTGAAGCGTTCGCACGCCAAGGCGGTCTTAAGCGAGGGCGAGTTCACTCGCGCGGTCCTGCTCCAGAAGATCCGGAGCGGGTCGTACCGGGAACAGGAACAGCTTGAGATGCTGATCGACGTACTGCTTCGTCCGAACGTCGACTACTTTGCCGACGTGATCGGGACGCACCTGAAGTCCGGCATCCAGCTCTCGGGCGTGAGTAAGTTCGAAGGCGAGCCGTACAACTCGAAGGACATCGGTGTCTCGAGCTGGCCGAACGGTAACCACCACAGGAATACCCCCAGAAAAGGTGAGAACCAGATTGGGGAAGGGTTCTTGGTTGCCGAGATGCTGAAAGGCTATCTCTCGTCGCACCCCGGCGCGAAAGCGTTTGCGAATCGTCTCTTCACGCTCGAGAACAATCTCGTTCGTGCGCCGATGCATGGTCAGGAATTCCTTGGCCTCGGTGTCGTCGATACGAAGAAGGGCGCCAAGTTCGGGCTCCATATGAGTGGTCACCCCACTCGGAAAGGTCCGGCCAACGGCTACCCGCTCGAGAACGCGGCACGGAACGTCGTTTCGCGTGGTGACTTCAACGGGATCTTCCAGTCCTGTGAGACCGAGATCATCGGTGTGGGCGATATCCACAAAGGTGCGGTGTTGTGGGGACCGAAATTGTTCTACTATTCGTGTCCCGCCGCAACCGCCGGAGATCCGTTCGGCGATCGTGGTTTCGCTCAGAGCCACACCGGCTGTCTCGTGGTTTCGTATCCCGTCGAGGGAGTGGAGAAGGCGCCGATCCGGTTCACCTTCCTCATGACTTCGTGGATTGAGTCGTGGTACGAGCGGCGCTTCCCGATCAAAATCGAGAAGTTCGTTCCGAACCCTGCATAGATAGATCGTGCCCCGCAGTACCGAAAGGTGCGCGCGGGGTTTTTCTTTAATTGTCATTGAAAATAAAACAGGCTAGGCGTCCGAATCTCGCGACAGAGCCGGCGAGGTATTGCACACCAATAAAAAAACGGGTCAGGCGTCTGTGCGCGCCTTTCCCGTGTAGGACAACCCAATGTATTACCCTGCACCCGGGGAACTTGGATTGAACGGAATTCGTTTGAACGATTGATATAAGTTGCAGCCACCGGCCGGGGCGGGATGAAGGATGTGCACTTGTTCTAGAATGCACATACCCTCCCTTGTCCCGCCCCGGGTCAGTGACAATTCCCGATGCCTATCGGGATTCGGCTGTTGTCGCCCCACGGAAGGGTAGCTAACCCAACCTGTCTCCGGATCCCACCACACGTATGTGGAGGGCCGAACGTCTTCTTTTTGTGACTCACATCTCCGGAAGCACTCACGAGGACATGACCACAAAAAGAAGCGGAGAGAAAAGGGAATGAACCCCCCTTAACGACCGACGGCTTACTCTAGGTGCGTTGTACTCCTTTCTGGTGATTTGTCAAGGCTTCGTCCAACACACAAGGTGGAAACCCATACCATCCGCAGGCGGAGCTACGGGGCAGGTCTTAGGGACGGCCTAAGGTCTCTCCTTGGCGACCAATTCTTCTTAGGGGTAGTCCCCCTAGAAGAATGGAAGTACTCCTGTGGTGCTTGGAAAGGTGAGACCTTAGAGAAGTTGGCCGTCGGGGTTCCATCTTGTATGTTGAATCACCTCTACCACCGTGCAAAATGACCGGCTCTATATGAGCCGGTCATTGTTATCGTGTCGCGAATCGTTCTTGGGTGACCCGCCAGAACTCGATGAACCCACGTGTGTCGCCGTTCTTTGTGACCGCTTCCTTTTCGTACGGAAAGACAGAGTCACGATAGAGCGCGTGGTTCGTCGAGACGAACACGTCGAGCATTTCCTGATGTGGTGCCCGCTCGGTGTTGCCGAGTGCGTTCGCGACCTCGGATATCGCGTAGTTGATCTCCCCGACCTTTACGCCGGTGAATTCGTCCGAAAAAGTGAGCACGAGTTCGTCCACGTGCGTTGCGATTGCGGAGCGCACTTCGCGCTTGAAGCAGGACACGACACCTGTTTCGTACGCGCCGACGTGTTCGAGCACGGGCGCATGCATTTCCAGCGGAACGAAACCGAATTTCACGTACGCTTCTTTCCATCGGTAAAACAACTCCTCGAGCGCGCAACTGAAGACGCCCTGGAGCGCGTTGTGATCGTGGTAGTGCATCCCGTCCGCCGGATGCTCCCTCATGATCCTTCTCTGAAGGGCGCTGTGGAGCGTGTGCAAAAAGAGATACCAGAAAAAGATCCCGTTCCCTTTTTTCACCACGGCGACTTCCGGATCCGCACCGAACGCATATCGAAAGAGTGCGTCGATTGCGGGGTCGATCGTCTGCTTTTCCGTGTCAGTGATGTAGGGCATGATGTTCCTCGGAATAGTACTTCTCCATGTACACTAGCATTTCAATATGTGCGGTCAACCGTTCGGTGCAGAGTCAAGAAAAAATCCGCCGGTTCAAAGAGGCGGATCTTGTGGGGGTAAGAGGTGAAGGTAACGCTCTTCGACCTCGCGCAACGCTTTCTTGAGCGTCGCCATTTTCTTGGTCACGGAAAGTTCGGACGGCCAGCCGGTCAGCGCGTATGCCTGTTTTTCGTCGGCGATGACGTTTTCCCCGTAACCCATTTTTTGCAAACGGCGTTTGAACGAGGGAGCGGGAAACTGACGGAGCACGTCGTTCACTTCCCGCCGATAGCCGGCGTTGAGGTAGTAGAGTGCATGCCGAAGTTCGTGGGGAAGCGCGGTCCGGTCGTTCGTACGCGTGCCGATGAGGTAGAATCGCTTCTCCTTCAAGGCGCCGGCCTGTTTGAGTCTCCTGAACAGCCGTTTTTCCTGAGATAATACCCAAAATCACCGGTTTATTCCCCGGTGTTTTTTGTACCCTTTTT
>MHLS01000013.1:8215-9187 GCA_001819095.1 Candidatus Lloydbacteria bacterium RIFCSPLOWO2_02_FULL_54_12 | reverse complement strand
GAGATGAATAATTGCTTGACACAACTATTATCGCTCAACAGACGGGCCATTTCTATATCTACCGGAATTTAACCGGACACGAGTGGCAGGCGGCGGGGCTTTCAAAAAACAGACCGATCACTTTGCCTTATTGAAGAACGCATCGAACGGAACGGAGATGTAGAACACATGGGCCGTCACCGGACGCTTGCGGTCGCTACTCGGAATGACAAGCATGCGCAGGTTCATCTTGTTCGGCGCCTCGATCGCGACCGTCGGTCCCGCGATCATTCCGTAGTAGGTCTTGTGCTTGATCGGGTGTTCGTAACTCATGAGTGACGCCATGCCGCCAAGGTAAAGCGACAAGCCTCCCATTTCGGCGACCTTGTACTCGGCACCGGAGCCGAGCGTGAGCGCAAGTCCGCGCACGGAATTCTTGACCGCATTCGCCTCGGAGAACCACCGCTCGCCGAACATATTCCACTGATGGTCGTAGCGGATCCCGACACCCCAGTTGCGTTCGTTGAACTTGTGCGTCGTGTACGGGTGGTGGCTCAACCCCCAGAGATTGAGCATCCACGGACTTTGCCCTGTTTCCGCAGATAGAGTGGCGACCTTGGTAAGTACCTTTTCTTCTTTCACGAATTCAACAAGTCCCTTCGCGGAGGCGGCACCGTCGTCGACAAGAAACGACTCTTCGCTGAAAAGCGTTTTCTCTTCGACACGGGCAATCTCTTCTTCGGCGCGAGCGGAGTTGGAGAACATCGGCAACAAGACTGCAGACATTACATAAACGAGTTTTTTCATGACCTCCTCCTTGGGCGATCAGACGAAGCGGGACCGCTTCAAAGAAACACTGGTTTTTACTCTGCACCTTATTTAACATTAGTCAAGAGTACTGCTTTACCTCGGCGAGAAACGAAAAGGGCACGGACACTCATCCACGCATTTGTACCGCGCGAAAACCGTGGAAACCTCCTAGCGCGGCTGTTT
>MHLS01000013.1:0-8207 GCA_001819095.1 Candidatus Lloydbacteria bacterium RIFCSPLOWO2_02_FULL_54_12 | reverse complement strand
GAGGAAATCGGCGGCGCCGAGCCGGTGACATTCTTCGATCTCCCGCCCCTGCACAAGGTTGGAAAAAACAACCACGGGAATTTTTGCGAGACTGTTGTCTTCTTTGAGTTTCTTTAATACCTCAAAACCGCTGGTGCCCGGCATAAGAAGGTCAAGGAGAACGAGGTCGGGATGTACGTCCTTGGCCATAGCAAGTCCAACCTCGCCATCGTTCGCCAAGAACACCTGATAGTGCTCCTGCTTGAAACGCGTCGAAACGATGTCCGAAAGCATCGGTTCGTCTTCCATGATGAGGATCTTGGTGTTCTCCGGTGATTTCGCGTGGTGAGTAGCGTGAGGTTTTGCGGCAGAGTCTTCACCGCCCGGACCGATAAGGTTCTTTACTTTCTCAAGCACCTCATCGGGAGAGAAGTGCGCTTTGACGATATAATCCTTTGCGCCGAGCTTCAAGATCTTCTCGATCTCGACCGGCTGTCCGGAGTTCGATATGACAATGATCGGGATCGCAGAAAGTGTTTTATCGGCGTTGATCATCTCGAGCACCTCATATCCGTTCATGTTCGGCATGACGATGTCGAGCAACACCAGATCGGGATGCACTTCAAAAAGCCTCGTCATGCCATCTTTCCCGTCGTGCTCCCAATAACAGTTATACCCTTCGGTCTCGACGCGCTTCTTCATGACCTCGCCTAAAACCGAATCGTCCTCAATCAACAGAATTGTCTTTTTACTCATAGGGGATATGGTATAACGAAAACTACGCTGAAGCAACGGGTGCGGTGGGGGGTAGTGCTTTTGCGAACGCCGAGGAAGAATCGGTGACCGGCAGTGCGGGGAGAAAAACGGTGAATGTCGAGCCCTTTCCTAACACGCTCTCAAAAGTGACCGTCCCTCCGTGGCGCAAAGCAATGGTCTTTGCAAGAAAGAGCCCCAGACCGCTGCCGTCGGTCACGACCCTTGCGGCGTTGGCGGCGCGGAAGAATTTCGTGAAGATGGTCTTCTGGTCCTTTTCCGATATACCGATTCCCGAATCCTTGATGGTGGTGAGCAAGAGGTCCTTCTTGCGCGTGAGCATCACCTCGACAGTTCCGCCCTTCGGAGTGTACCGTATCGCGTTCTCGAGGAGGTTCTCGAACACAAAACGGATCTTCTCGGGATCGACCGACACGTCCGTGGCGATGTTGCGCTCCGATGTATAGGTGAGCTTGAGCTCCTTCTCTTTCGCTTTCGGCAGAAAATCCTGGACCACGGTCCCGAGGATGTCGTTGAGCGGAAGCGCGTAGAAATGATATTCGAGCTTGCCGCTTTCCATGCGTGTGATCGTGAGCATCTCGTCGACGAGATGGATCATGCGGTTGTTACTCTCTTCCGCTTTCATCACGTAGCTTTTCTGCTCATCGGTAAGCTTACCCATCTCTTCTTCAAGGAGGACGCTGTTCACCCAATGGACCGCGGAGAGGGGCGTGCGCAACTGATGCGCCGCCACGGAAAGGAAGTCTGATTTCGCCTTATCGAGTTCACGCAAGCGCTCATTCGCCTCGGTGAGCTCCGTGTCGCGGCTGATCAAGAGCGACGCGTTCTTATCGAGCCGCTGATTCGCCTCGTCAAGCGCGGCAACTTTATCGCTCAACTCTTTGGTGCGCGTTAACACCTGCTGTTCGAGGTCGTGCGTATACTGCGCAAGGTGTTCGGCCATGACGTTGAAGGAACGTCCCAACTCGCCGGTCTCGTCGCCCTCATTGACGTCGGCGCGGGCGAGGTAGTCTCCCTCCGCGATCTTATTGGCGGCAAGATTCAAGGCGCGGATCGGCGCACTGATCACCCGCGATATGGCGATAGAAATGATGAGTCCGATCAAAAGCGTAAGGACCTCAAGGAAAAAGAACGTCTGTACGGCGCTCGAGATGATCGACCGCTCCTTGTCAACGCGCATGATGAACTGCTCGTCGAGATACTTTATCAGGTCGGTGCGCGCGTCACGTGTATTACGCAGTGTTTCGTATACGCCCTGTAATTGCTCGTTGAACTCGCGGGCCCCCGTCGACTCACCTCCGTAGAGAAAAGTTTCGATGCGCTCGCGGAGAATGCCGACGAGAAGCGTAGTCCTGCGCAGAAATGCCGGATCCGCTTCGGCGGTTTCCATCGCCGCAAGCCCCCTGACCTCTTCCTCGATAGAAGCAACATCGTTCCTGACCGCTGCACGCGAGTCCTCCCCGCCGATGGTAACGAACTGTTCGAGGTGCGTATCAAGAGCGTCAAAAGAAAGGTCGATACCCCTTGTACGCGTGCGCTCCTCGGCGAACGGACGAAGTTCATCCGCAACCTGGCGAATTGCCTCGAGACGCGAAAATCCGACCGCCGCCATGAATCCCGAAAGCGAAAGCACCGCCAAAAAACCAAGCGCTATCTTCTTATAGATGGGAAATTTTAACGGTGCTCTGGGTATCATGCGCTTGGAACATCGGCTGACGAGAAAACGCGCGGGGTCCCGATAACAGGAGAGTGAACGATCACTTGATCACTTCGGCATTCTTGAGAAGGCTCGGAGAAAACTTGATGCCAAGCACGTCGGCGATCTTGAAGTTGACGTAGAGCGCGCCCTGCTTGTTCTTCACCAGCGGGATAGTGCCCGGAGAAACGCCGCTTAATATCTGGAGCGCAGCACCCGCCGCCCACTCTCCCTGCTCGTCGGGAACCTTTGTGATACCAAGGAGTGACTCTTTCATCGTCCACGGGTTCGTCGTGCCCACGGGAACCTTCGAATTCTCGAGCGCATACGCCTCGGCCTCGTCATCATTCCAGTCGCTGATCCCCGCATTGTTCTCGAAAATGAACACGTCACTTTCCGTCTGGAGTTTGGTGAACGCAGTCTTCCACTCCGCCATGTTCTTCACCAGATAGGACTTGGAGAACTTGATGCTAAAAAGCTTCTCGTAGTAGGTGAGATTCTTCTGTTCCGTCTCGTTGTTCGCGGACAAGAAACCGATACGAGTCCCTTTCGCATACTCCTTCAAGTGGTCAATAATCTGCGGCGTCAAGCTCACCTCGACCATACCCGTCGTGTTCGTAAACGGCGCACCATAGAGTCCGGCATCCCAGTTCAAGCCGGAAAATACGACCGGAAGCGTGGCATCCTTGTAGTACGCCACTACGACATATTTGAAGGCATTGTCGTCGGAGACGATGAGCACGTCGGGCATGAACGCCTCGATCTCGGTCTTCGCCTTGAGGCCGGCGGCTTTTTTGAACTCTTCGCCCGGGTTGTTCTTGGTATCCATGCGGACGATCTTGAGGTCGACACCAGTTCCCTCGAACGTCTTTTCTACGCCCCTAGTGACGCCGTCGCTCCAGTCGTAACCTGCGTGGTAAGAATCGATGTACATGACCTTTTTCCCTGCGTAGGGCATATTTTCGGAGACTCCGGTGGAAGCGGTCGGGTCTGACGGAGCAGAAGGGGGATTCCCCATGTATTTCCATCCGACAAAAAGGCCGACAAGGAGAACGACGATCACTCCCCACATTGTGTATTTCCCGTTCATCATATTTAAAAAAACTTTTTTATTTAAATAATTTCAACACAAAACCTCACGCTACTCAATGTCATACTCTATCATCATACCAGAGTGCATATGCTCGGCAATATGGCAGTGTGCCAGCCATTTACCCGGATTGGACGCCTCGAGCAGGATGTCCATCGTGTCTCCGGTCTTGAGCATTGCAGTATCCTTCCAGACCATGTTGTCGTTCAAAACGTCGTTCACCGCGAGCACGACGAAGCGATTCCCGTGGAAGTGGATCGGATGTTGCATCGGATGCATCGAAGTCGGGTCGTTCACGATGCGCACCTTGACGAGATCACCGAGTTTGAGTTTCCAGATCACATCGGTGTTTTCCTTTCCTGTCGCCTCGTCACGCATGATCCAGCGCACCGTCTCCGAAGTCGAGTAGGTGTTCATGTCCCCCATGTCGTCCTCCCACTCGATAGGTACTGGAGTGCCCATCATGCCCCCCATTGCTCCCCCGCCACCGTGGTCATGTCCGCCGGAGGACATCCCGCTCATGCCGCCGCCCGTCATGAGGCCCATCACCTTTGCCATGTCGAATGTGACCAAGAGGCGCAACACTTTTTCGGGAGGCTTCACGAGATACGCACGAAGCTTGTCGAACTCTTTTTCCAATTGCACGCTCGTTCGCAACTCGTCAAAGGAAGGGCCGATCGGGGGGACGGGATCACCCGCGACCGAAACCTCGCCAAGCGTATAGACCTTCGTTGGTGTGCGATGTTCGAGCGGATAAGAACCCGCGGCGGAAAAGTGGACGTCAATGACCGCACGTTCAGACGGACCGAGCAAAACACTTTCGACGAATGTTTCTTTCTCGTAACGGCCGTTGTCGCCGCCGACCAACTTCATGCGTGCTCCGGCAATGCGAAAGTCGAAGGGACGCACCGTCGCCGCATTCGTCACGAACAGGCGATGGACTTCGCCCGGCTCGGCTTTGATCGTATATGACGTTTTTCCGTTCACCAGAAGCGTGTTGCCGAAGCGGCCCATGAGCGCATGCGTGCTGTATTTTTTACTATACGGCGCGATGTGGCCGTCTTCCATAAGCACATCGGAAAGAAAAAGTGTCTCCTCGTGGTCGGCGGGCGACCAATACGTTCCGTCCTTCGGCGTGACAAGAAAGTTGCCGTACAATCCCATGTTCTGCTGGAGATCCTCGCGCACATGCGGGTGATACCAAAAGACGCCGGGGTCGGTGAACGTAAGGACGTAGTCGAATGTTTCGCTCGGCAAGACGTCGGGTTGTACGATGTGCGTACCGTCGAATTCATTGGCCATCCGCACACCGTGCGAGTGGAGCAAGGTCGGCATGTCGGTCTTGTTCACAAAACGAATGGTGACGGTGTCGCCCTCCCCCACCCGAATCGTCGGTCCGGGGACTGAACCGTTGTAGGCAAGCATGGTGACCTTCTTGCCGCCCAACTCCTCGGTCACCGCACTCGCAACAAGTTCGTAGATGTCGCCGTTCTTGAGGCGCACCTCGCCTGTTTCAACCGCCTCCGGAAGCAGGGACACGGAAGACTTTTGCCCGCCCGAGAGGACACTAAAAACAACAAATACCCCAACGAGTGCCAGAATGAAGAAAAGAGTTTTTTTATGCATGGTCGGTCATCAACTCTTTCCAGTATAGCAGACCCAAATCCGACGATACACACATGGTACAAAAAAACCGGGCAATGCCCGGCCTAAGGCCCCGTCCATAAATAAGTTCTACAAAATATGGACGTGGCACAAGGGACCGTAGCCACAAATAACGATGACATTATTTGTGGACGGGCCCTAAGTCCTCGATTGAGCGCGCTTCACATTGTGCGCCAAACCCGTCATTTCCAACATGCGGATGTACATCCAGCCGACGTCGAACTCATACCACTGAAACGAGAGCTTCGCGGACGTCTCGACCCAATGGTGGTTGTTGTGGAGCTCCTCGCCGCCGATCAAAATACCCCACGGAAGGATATTGCGCGACGCATCCTCTTCCTTGGTGATGCGATGAAAGCTCGCGAAACTGCGGTAACCCCATGCGTGTCCGACGCCGTTAATGATGCCGGCGGCAAATACAGGGATCCAGAACATTTGGATCACCCAGATCGCGAGACCGACCCAGCCGAATAACACGATATTGACTGCGGGAAGGAGGAGGAGGGCGCCGAGTTTTGCGTGACGCGCATAGATTCTGCGTTCCACCCAGTCGTTCGGCGTATTGGACCCGTATCGCTCAAGTGTTTCCGCGATGTGGGACTCGCGCACGTAAGAACGGACTCCGCTCCAGAGCACCCACTTCCACATGAAGACGGCGCGGCGCCACGGACCCTCGAGTCTCCGTAGCGTCACCTGCGGAGAGTGCGGGTCCTCCGCAGTCTCGCACTTTGCGTGGTGTTTGCGATGGATCGCGGTCCACTCTTTGGTGATCATCCCCGTCGTGAGCCAAAGCCAGAAACGAAAAAAGTGGCTTGCGAGAGGATGAAGGTCGAGTGCGCGATGTGCTTGATGGCGGTGGAGATAAATGGTCACCGAAACAATGGTCACATGCGTCAGTGCGAGTGTGACGAGAGCGTATCCCCACCACGGGAACGAGAAAATCGGAAGAAGCAAATCCACGAATTTCCTTTCTTTGCAATACCAATGACGAAGAACTTGCTTTCAAGAGCATAGCAGAGATCACAAAATGCACCAGTGAAGTAGCACTCGGATTAGGAATTACTTTAGATCATTGGCGTATTTCTTGAGCATTGTTCGGAGTATGCATCCGCGACAATGCGACAACACTCCGAGATACGAGGCGACAATAGCAGAGAATGTTTCTTGAGTGATCTTGCCTTTTTCGAAAGCATGTCGAGCGTCTGTCGTCTTCTTCGATATCCGCTTCTTTGTACTGGTGCGGAGCACAAGCGCATGCGGAAGCACGATGTAGCCAAGAAAATCGATCCCTTGACGCAACTTCCGTATTTCCACTTTGTGCGGATGGAGTTGAAGTAACAGTTTTTGACGAAGAAAAACGGTAATTTCTTCGAGTGCGTTTTCAAGAAGGGTGCGGTCGGAATGGAGAATCACAAAATCATCGCAGTAGCGAAAATAGTATTTTGCTTTGATCTCGTGTTTGACAAACCGATCAAGCTCGTTGAGATACATATTCGCAAATAACTGGCTTGTGACATTCCCCAGCGGCAACCCTTTCCCCGGCACTTTTACAAAACTGGCGAGCAGTGTGTCGAGAAGCAAAAGCAGGTTAGGGTCAGTGACTTTTCCTACAATAAGGGATCGTAAGATACCGTGATCAATCGAATCAAAGAATTTTCGCACATCACACTTGAGCGCAAAAGCGGGTGTGCGCCAGTTCCTGCTTGCCTTGCGGCACGCACGCAGGAGGCGCTCCACACCGAAATGCGTTCCCTTTCCCACGCGGGATGAAAAAGAATCGAAAATGAAGTGCTTATCAACGATCGGGTAGAGGACGCGAAAGAATGCCTGATGGAGGACCCGGTCACGGACGCTTGCCTTGTGAATATGCCGCCGCTTCGGGTCACAGACATAAAAACCTACGTATGGCCCGTGAACATAAGTCTTTTCCGAAAGTTCTCGGTGCAACTGAAAAATGTTGTTTTCGAGATGGAGTTCAAAAAGCGCAACCTCACGTTTCTTGCGTTTTCCTCCTTTAAACTCGTTCCACGCCGCGAGCAGATTTGCTACACTTATTACATCATGAAAAATACGACTATGATGCCCCCCCCCCCAGCGACCCCAGTGATATTACGATCATTCATGGTATAAAAAAATTATACGCGACTATTTATCAAGCAGGCAAGAAACTCCCTAAAAGCGATAAGCTCGGCATACACGGGCATGTGGAAGGAGTGACACTCGACGCAATGGGCGACATCATTCGTGCGGCATTTGCACCAAAGGTGCAAAAACTCCCAACACTCGAGCGCGTACGTATTTCTCTTGAAGTGATCAAACATCTCGTCCGCACCGAACATGAACTGCGAATCATTGACGAAAAAACATATCTCCGCATTGCCGAACTCATCGTCGAAACGTCAAAGATGACCAACAGTTGGATCAGGTATCTTATGGGAAACGCACGACCTCCCGCTCAATAAAATCAAGCGAGAGGTTTGCTGAAACTTCTGACGGGGACCATTCGCAGAGTTCGCGTACGACCGATTGTAGCCGTTCACGTTGAACCTGCCGTTCGACGGATTCCAGTTCGCGTACAACGCGTTGCCATCCGAAGCGAGCGAGCCCCTTTCTGTGCATACTCTTCCTTTTCACCGCTCTCCTGGTGTCCCTTACCTTCCATATTTTGCCAAGGTCTCTGTGTTGTCCCGCAGTCACGGGCAATGTGCCGCATCAGTTCGAAACCGAATGATCTATGCGCAAGTATTCACAGGCAGTTTCATGTTATTGGCAAATTGTCATTCCGAATTTATATAATTCGGAACCAACTTTACAGCCACGCTCATTGTACATGAGACAAAACTTCCTCGCATTGCCGAAGCAATGCGAGGAAGGGTAAAAAGGTGAAAGGATTAAGCGAAAACTGCGGGATAATACCCAAAATCACCGGTTTGTTTTGAATGTTTCACCTTGCCACTGAGCCATAAAACAGATATTTTCTAGGTATATGTCTAAAAAACAGGC
>MHLS01000012.1 GCA_001819095.1 Candidatus Lloydbacteria bacterium RIFCSPLOWO2_02_FULL_54_12 | reverse complement strand
ACAAACATAGAGAAAAACGGCTTCACAATGAAGCCGTTTTGGGAGGGGCGCGTTTTAACGGGACACGAGTGGGTCCGACCTTGTATTTCATCTACTTCTTTCCGGATATAAAAAAAGGGCCGAACGGGTCGGCCCTTTTGTCTTACAACATACTTGCTCTTACTTCAGCACTTTCTCCGCTTGCGAGGCGAGACGCGAACGTACCGCTTGCGCAAGGATGATGTGCCCGTAATGTTCCCATCCATAGGGAAGCGACGAGTCGCCGCTTCTGAAGTGCTCGACCGCGTAGCTTAGGCCGGAACTTCCTTCGGTCAGGTACGGCGTGTCGATCTGGCCGATGTTTCCGAGGCACACCACTTTCGTGCCGGGACCGGCGCGCGTGACAATCGCCTTCATCTGCTTCGGCGTCAGATTCTGCGCCTCATCGATGACGAGGAACTTCTTCAAGAAGGTCCTCCCGCGCATGAAGTTCATCGACTTCACCTTGATGTAGCGGTTGAGCTGTCTGCGCGCTTCGCCTTTTCCGGAGAGGCCGCCCTTCTCGCTACCGCTGTCCTCCATGTTCTCGAGGAGCACTTCGAGGTTGTCGTCGAGCGCGCCCATCCACGGGTTCATCTTCTCTTCTTCGGTGCCGGGGAGGAAGCCGATGTCGTTCCCCAAGGGTACCGTCGCCCGCGTGAAGATGATCTCGGAGTAAAGCGGCTCGGACATCTCCATCACCTGTTCTAGGCCTGCGGCGAGCGTGAGGAGCGTTTTGCCCGTTCCTGCTTGTCCCAAGAGGGTCACGAAGTCGACCTCCGGATCGAGCAGGAGGCCGAGCGCGAACGCTTGTTCGGGGTTCCGCGCGCGGATCCCGAACACGGACGCCTTCGCCGAGTCGTACGTTTTTACCGTGCGAAGTGTCACGGCATGTTCGTCGTGTGCGATAACACGCGCCAAGAACGGCTTCTCCGCATCGTCCCAGTGCACGAATTCGTTGATGCAGGCACTGCGCAGGACCCTGGGAAGGTATTGCGTCTCGATGACGTAGACGGCGCCTTGGGGCGAGTGCGCGGCCTTCAAGTGCCCGAGTTTCTCCCAGAAGTTCTTCGGGAGTTTGCGGATGCCGGAAGGAAGAATGTCGGCGTCGTCGAGCACCTTGTCGTTCTCGTAGTCTTGCGTTTCGATGCCGTAGAGTATCGCTTTCACGCGGACCATGATGTCTTTGGTGACGAGGATGATCTCGGCATTTCCGCCAGTCTTTTTGAGATAGAAGGCGGTTTGGAGAATGTGGTTGTCCGCTTTTTTCGGATCGAACCCTTGCGGCATGTTGGAGAGCTCGACAAATTCGGTCTGAATAAGCAAACGTCCTTTCGCCTTTTTGTCGACCGGAGCAAGCGGATAGGCGACAATGCCCTGTATTCCGCTTTCGGTGCGCACCCCTGAAATGACCTTGTTGATCCACCGCGCGGCTTGTCGCGAATTGCGCGGGACCTCGCCGGTGCCTTTTTTGTTGTTGTCGATCTCTTCGATTACCGTGACGGGGAGGCACACATCGTGTTCTTCGAAGCGAAACAAGGATGTCGGATCGTGGATGAGCACATTCGTGTCCAGCACATAGACCCGGCTTTTCTCGGGGTTGGTTTTATCTGCCCCGACTTCTTCGTTATTGGCCACAAGCGGCTCCTTGTCTGTTGGGTTTTAAAGGTACTACTCCTATCCCCAAACTACATCCCTTTCATATTTCCGCAAGCGACCTGATTTTTAACGACCGTAGGGAGTAAAAAAATGGGAGCGACCTACGCTTTGTTCACAAAGCGGGAAGTGCCCTTGCGGCATCCCCGCGGGACGACATATTCCTCGAACCGCTTGGGACGCTTCAAGTGCCATAGACGGCCGAGGGGGACAAGCCGCATTTCTCGGGGAGCGGCCTGTGTTAGAATGAAAGGGTATGCGTTAATCGCTTCTTTTGAGGGAAGCGAGTAGAGGTGTTTTGCGCCATACAGGGAATCCCGTTCAAAATCACGGACACCCGGTGTTTTCTATGAAGCAGATATCTTTACAAATGACCTTGGTTAACATGGGTCAACGTGACCCCCAGAGGGTCCGTGTCCTATTTTGAACGGGATGGAACAAGAACCGCTACAAATGGGCAAACGCATCCTGAAGCAGGCGACCCTTCCGCACGGCGGCATCTTGCTCATCGTCCTCGCGCCGATTCTTCTCCTACTCTCGAGCGGGGGGATATTCTTCGTTGCGCATTGGCTTCCGACGACGGCATATGCGGAATGGACCACGGTAGTGATGAGCTCTCTGGCGCTCTTTGCCGCCGTTATTGTGTCCGCACTTCTCTTTTTCATCGTGCCGACCTATCTGCGGTTCGCGAAGAGGGGCGAAGAAGCACTCGAGGCGGTCGCGAGCGGAAAAGAGCGGTATGTGAATGCGCTCATTGGCGCGGGTCTCGGTTTCTGGGAGTACGACTTGAGGAGCGGCGAAGCGTTCTTCTCCGCGCGTATGATGGGCATGCTCGGGTATCCCGACCGCGACAAGCTCGACCGGATGACCTTCTGGTACGACAGCATCCATCCCGACGATGCCGAAGGCGTGAAGCGCGCGATGGAATATTACCTCGACGGCCGCACACCCGAGTATTCCATCGAGTATCGCCTCCAGCGGGCGAACAGCGAATATCTTTGGGTCACCGACCGAGGCAGGGTGTCGCGAGGTCCGGACGGCAAGCCGATGAAACTTTCCGGCATCATCGAGGATCTCACCAACGTAAAACGTGTCCAAGAGGTGCTCGAGGCGCGTACGAACGAACTGGAGTTTGCGAAAAACAAGATCGAGGAAGAGGTACAGAATGTCCGCAAATTCCAGAAGGCCGTGGATTCGTCGACCGAAGCGGTTTCCATCACGAAGCCCGACGGCACGATCATCTACGTCAATCCCGCATGGGTGACGTTGAACGGGTACACCGTTCAAGATGCAATCGGGAGGAATCCGCGTATTTTAAAGGACGCCGCAACGAGGCCGGAGGTCTTTCCCGCGATGTGGGAGAAGATCTCCGCTGGGCTCACCTATCACAGCGAGGATATCGTGAACAAGCGAAAGGACGGCAGTATCTACCTTGCGGAACTCTCGATCTATCCCATCAGCGAGGGCGAGCAGACGCTTTTCTACGTTTCGATCTGTCAGGATATTTCGCTCCGCAAAGAGATCGATCGCGCAAAGTCGGAGTTCGTTTCCCTCGCATCGCATCAACTGCGCACCCCGCTCTCGGCGATTCGCTGGTATTCGGAGATGCTTCTGTCGAAATATGTCGGCGTGCTGAACGAGAAACAGCGGCAATATGTCGAAGAAATCTACGCGGGCAATCTCCGTATGGTCGAGCTCGTGAACGCGCTTCTGAACGTCTCGCGCCTTGAGCTCGGCACCTTCGCGATCGAACCGAAAGCGGTCAACTTGGTCGAGATTTGCCAAAGCGTGCTCACGGAGCTCGAGCCCTCGATCGCCGAAAAACAGCAGGTGGTCGAAAGGAACTTTGCCAACGCACCGAGTGTGTATCAGGGCGACCCGAATCTTCTCCGCATCATTTTCCAGAATTTCCTTTCCAACTCGGTCAAATACACCCAAGCGGGCGGAACTATCGCCGTTGAGATCAGCACCTATCAGAACATGCTCTACGTGCGGGTCTCCGACAACGGCTACGGCATCCCCAAGAGCCAGCATACGAAGATGTTCCAGAAATTCTTCCGTGCCGACAACGTGCGCCAGAAGGATACCGAAGGTACCGGCCTCGGCATGTACATCGTGAAAGCGATCGTCGAAACGTCGGGAGGACAGCTTTCCTTCGAGTCGGAAGAGAATAAAGGCACCACTTTCCACATCTTCCTTCCGCTTGTGGGCATGCCGAAAAGGACGGGTGCGCGGGGCCTCACCTGAACCGTGGCCGGTCGTATGTGGAAGGGGGCCTGTTCGGGCAAGGGCGAGAATGGTAGAATCACCATACAATGAACGAAAAACGAAAATGGACCGTGCTCATACTTGAAGACGAACGCCAGCTTGCCAAGGCGGTCCGCGAGGCGTTCACCCAGCGCGGATTCAACCCGATCGTCGTTGCGACCGCGGAAGAGGGAATACGGGAGCTTGAGAACCAGCCGCACATCGACGTTGTCTGGCTTGATCACTACCTTCTGGGGGCGGCGAGCGGCTTGGATTTCGTGGTCCAGATGAGAGGGCGCCCCGAATGGAAGTCTATCCCTATTTTCGTGGTCTCGAACACCGCCTCGACGACGAACATTCACTCATATCTCGAATTGGGTGTTTCCAACTACTATACAAAGGCGGATTATGATATAAATCAGATAATCAACGATATCGGATACGTGCTCGAGAAAAAAGTGAGCTAGTATTCCTCCATCCCGTATGCCCGACCCCTTGAATAAAAAAGTGCTCATCGTCGAAGACGAAACGCCGCTCCGCAATGCCGTCGGGGATATTTTGAGCTTCGAGGGCTTCACTGTTTTTCAGGCGCGCAATGGTCAGGAAGGATTGGACATCGCGCTCAAAGAACATCCTGACCTTATTCTGCTCGACCTCATGATGCCGGTCATGGACGGACTCACTATGCTCGGGAAACTGCGCCAAGACCCCGACTGGGGGAAGGATGCCTCCGTCATCCTCCTCACGAACATCAACGATCCGGAGAAGATCGCGCAGGCGACCGAAGCGGGCACATACGACTTCTTGGTGAAAAGTGACTGGAACATCGAGGATGTGGTAAAGAAGATCAAGGCCCGCCTCGGCGTATAGCGACACGCTATTAAGGGCGGCGAAAACCAAAAAACGGCCAAGTGGCCTGTTTTTCTTCTCTCGGTTATACTATTCGCACCATGTTCAAAGAATTTCTGCTTCGCAAGCTGATCGAGAGCAAGTTGGGGAGCCTGCCGAAAGAGGAGCGGGAGCGCATTGTGCGCATCGTGACCAAGAACCCCGCGCTTTTTCAGGAGATCGCAGTGAAGATCAAACAACAGACGGATTCAGGGAAGGACCAGCAGGCGGCGACGCTTTCCGTGATGCGTGAATATCAAGGACAGATACAGAAAATAATGACCGAGGGCGGAGAATAGACGAAACTGTGATCCTGTGGCGTTTCAGACTTGGAAAAACGCAATTCTCGTGCGAGTATGCTTCGAGATGTGTCCTTATAAGGGGAGGGCCCCATGAAGCTGTCGCAAGCGAAGAAGGTCTGGAGCGATAGCTCCATTTTGAAGTCGATCCCGAATCCCTCGAAAAAAGGGTATGAGATCAAAATCAAGAACCCCGAAGTGACCTTTCTCGGGGTGAACGACCAGCCCGACTTTACGACGATCTTCCTCACGTTCTACCCGAGCGAAAAGGTCATCGAACTCCGGTCGCTCAAGAAATATTTTCAGCAATTCCGCAACTCGATCGTTTCGTACGAACGCCTGATCAACGTCATCTACGACGATCTGGTGAAGGTGTATGAGCCGGAGCGCCTGCGCATCGTGATGACGTTCGCGGCGCGCGGTGGGTTGAGTTCCCGCCTTGCCATCGATTCCGACTGGAAGGTCCGTGGCGGAAAAGAACAGTTCAGGGACTGGATCGGACAACGCGAAGAGTGGTAGCGAATATCACTGCACGTCGAACAGCGTGGAGACCACGCTGTTTTTTCTGCGCTAGTTTTTATTGGGAGCGTCTAGAATACCCCGCAGTTCTACTGCGGGGATGAATGGACGCATACATATGTAGGGCGGGCGGCGACCAATTTTTTCTTAACGGTACGCCGTTTAGAAAAATGAGAGTACTCCTGTGGTGTGGCCCGCTCCGCTTCCAAAAAACTTGCCCGTGGTTCCGCCTGCCGAATACCTCGTCGGCCTACCCTTGGGATTGGACGGGCGGACAAGTTTATTGACAAGACAATTTTTTGAGGTAATATGTGCACCGGCTGTAGCACCTTGACCAGAGTACTGCGAAGGAGGGTTTGTGACGGATCGGATCCGCTTTTTCCTTTTTGATCTCATTTTCAAGCCGGGCGATTGGTTTCTCCACTTTCTCGGGAAGCACTACCTACTTTTTCGCTGGTTTCTTTCGTGGACGCCGGCGCAGATCTTGAACTATTCAAGCAAACTTCGGGCGTGGCGGGCATATCAGCATGCGCGGCTTCGTGTGCCGGCCTACGGAAAATTCGTTGACGACGGTGTCGGAAGCAACCCCGAACAATTCGCACAGATCCTCGAGACCGACAAGGAAAACTACATCAAAAGGTACTCGACCGAAGATCGTTGTGTGAACGGGGTCATACCGCCCTTCGACACGGTGATCGATGAGTCGTCGGGCAGTTCGGGGACTCCGTACAACTGGGTGCGTTCGTCGGAGGAGAGACAGGTGAGCCACCTCTTTGTGAGCCACTTTGCGCGCTACTGTTTCGATCTGGAGCGCCTGATCACGATCAACGGCTTTTCGATGGGTTCGTGGGCAACAGGACTCAATATGGGACTCTCGATGCAAAAGAACGGCATTGTGAAGAACATCGGTCCGGACATGGACAAGATCCTTAGCACAATCAAGTTCTTCGGTCCGTCCTACAATTACCTCATTACCGGCTACCCGCCGTTTCTGAAACACTTGATCGATGAGGCCGATGCTCGGAAGTTTCCTTTTGCCGACTACAACCTCTACGGTCTGGTGGGTGGCGAGGGGATGTCGGAGGGGTTACGTGACTACCTCCTGACGCGATTCAAAAAGGTGTACAGCGGATACGGCGCAACCGATCTTGAGATCGGCATCGCCGGCGAGTCGCCAATCGCGGTCGCGATCCGGAGGAATGCTCGGGACAACGCCAAACTCCGCGAGGTACTTTTTGGTGAAGATTCTCGTCTCCCGATGGTGTTCCATTACAACCCGATGATGCACTACATCGAGATTACTGCGCAAAAAGAAATGGTGTTCACCATCACGCGATTGAACATCCTTTCGCCGCGTATCCGGTATAACATTCACGACGAAGGTGGCATCATGGACTTTGGCATCATGGTGGAAAAGTGTAAAAGCGCCGGTCTTGATCTCAAAGAAATGTTCGGAGCGGAGTTCGACGAGATGCCAAAACTGCCGTTCATGTGGATCTATGGCCGCAAGGATTCCACAATCAGCGTCATGGGGGCGAATATCTACCCGGAGGATATCGAACAGTGTCTCTACGCCGAACCGGAGCTTGCAAAGATCACGCGCTCGTTCTGCATTAGTCTCCATGAGGGGGAGAACGCCGAAGTACGACCAGCCTTCTCGTTTGAGGTGGTACACACGGAGATCACCCCCGCGCTCAACGCGCGCTTTCAAGAAAAGATCCTTGAGCGCCTCATTGCACTCAATCAAGATTTCAAAGAGGCGTGGCATGAGCGTTCAAGTACGCTCGTACCAGTCGTAGAACTTTGGGGTGAGAACGAAGGGCCTTTCAAGCAAAATTCCGGCCGTATCAAGCAGATCCGCATCATGAAGTAGCAAAGCCGCCGCCTGAACAGGTGGCGGATTTTTCTTCTTGCCATATTGGAAGCCATAAAATCGGGTCCGTGGGATAACACCATGGCTTATCGGAGATACACCATGCGATAATACACACATGTCATACTTCGAAAAACATGTCGGCACGTTCGTTTTTGCCGGACTTACGGGGCTTATCGTTACCGCCGGTGCCGTTCTTGCCGTTTTGGAGCCGCAGTCTTGGCTTGGTGCGCTTGCGCAAGTATCAAGCGGGCCGCCCCCAGCCGCGCAGAACTTTGAGTACATGACGTCAATGGATCTCAAGGCGAACGGAAGCGACGGCCCCGTATCGGTCGCCAATGCTGTTGACGTCTCATTTACGTGGACGTCAAGCGAGGCGACATTTACCTGCTCTATCGGAAATTCAGGGGTGGTCGGCGGTCCTTCCGCAGGTCAAGTCTCATGGAAACCCCCGGTCGGAACCAATGTCGTCGTTGCGGTCTGCGGTGATCCGGAGGGACACACGGCGACAGATTCCGTTGCGGTGACCGTTGCGGCGCCTGTGTCATCCGGCGAAGGCGGACCGATATTTGCGGGTGACTCCTCGACATTTCTGCCCAACGTGAGTTTTGAATTCCCGTTCGACCAGTCAACAGTAAGCGCTCGAATCGAGATTAAGGCGCGCGCCACGGTGTTTGGTGGATACTCTGCTGCGTCCGTCCAATTTTCTCTAGACGGCACACCAATAAGTGGCGTGATCACTAGACCAGTCCCACAATAACAACGCACACTCCACCGCCGCCAACACGGCGGTGTTTTACGTCACTTGCACAT
>MHLS01000011.1 GCA_001819095.1 Candidatus Lloydbacteria bacterium RIFCSPLOWO2_02_FULL_54_12 | reverse complement strand
TATCCATACGAGAAAACATAAAGTGCTAATGCACCCATTCTCTCATATTTCTTATTGTGGGACAAGTCTATGGAAGGCGAGGGAAAAGCGTTCTATGCCTTCTGCTACATCGGCCTCATCGCCATCCACGTTGCCGCCATCGTGTACCTCGGCTCCGTGCCGGGTGCCGAACTGGCAAAGGAACTCTTGTCGTAGCGGATCTCCGTTCGTCACAACGCCACCTCGGTGGCGTTTTTTTATACAAGGTGGAACCTTGTATCGTTAAGACACAGGATTTTTGTGACGCCTATACCACCAGTAGGCGTAGAAGCCGACAAGGAGTGCGACGTTGGGGAAGAAAATAATCGGTTGACCCCACGAGATCCCGTTCACATAAAAGTCGGAGATCGGCCAGAGAAATGGCGTGGGAAAAAATTTATCGTTATGAGTGAAGATATCCAACGCAATGTGCAGTCCCCACGCAAGCGTTTCCCAGAGGGGTTTCTTGCGAACCGCCCAAACCAGTAGAAATACGGCGGCGAAGATGACGAGACTATGAGAAATATTGTAAAGACCGTAAGTGTACTCCGGAATATTCGGGTGTCCGGCACCATGCTCCACCATAACCCCCTGCACATCTCCGGTAAGCATGGAGAAGAGCAGATGTGAAAAAGGAAGGCCGAACGCAAAAAGGTCGGGGAACACCCCGAACGCAAATGCGGTCCAAAAACTTTTTTTATTCTTCCGCCCCACCGTCACACTACCCCATAGTCCGTGAGAGAAAATGTCCACCCCGTTAGAGGTAGGACGCGAACACCATTGCCCACGTTCGTACCTGGTTACTGCTACGTATAATTGGCACAATTATTGTCGTAATATTAATTTCGGGTCCGCGACCTCTAACGGGGTCCATCCCGTCAGTTTACGGGAGCATATTACTGGTTGGCAATACCGAGCACCCCACCGAGTTCAACCCAATTTCTCACCCGCAGAAACTCCGTGTCGTCGGCAAAGTGGTTTCGGTCGTCAAAAAGTATACGCTTGGGAACCGACGGCATAAGGCGGAGCACCCTCCGTTCGTCGTCGACGAAATGCGTCACGCCAAGTTCTCGCGCGACCGGATCTTTGTCCTCCATGTGCTCAACGAAGAACGTGTTCTCCGGAGTAAAATATTCACCCCAGAGTCCGCGACGCTCGATCAAGTGGAGCGCATTGATCGGTGTCTTGCGCCGTGAGATAAGGAAATAGGGTATGTCATGCTCGCGGAGCGACGCCAAGCCCGCGAAGGCCCCTTCCATCAAAGGCGCGGAAAGCGCCTCGTCGGTGTCGTCATACATCTGCTTTTGTATCTCGCGGTAGGTCTCTTTCGAGAAAAGGTCCGCCATCCGCTCGGAGTGCGTATCCTCGGGGCGAAGCGTAACACCATAACGCGCGCCGATACGCATCTTATTCTGCGTATGGTCAATAATCACGCCATCAAGGTCAAAACCGACAACAAAAATATCTTCCTGTGAAGTCATGTGGATATCCGACCCTTCCCTATAATAGCAGAAGCAATCGTTCGTTCACAGAAGGAGAGTAGCAAATGGCAAGACAAGCGAAGCCGCGACAGCGACTTTTTGAAGAGAAGCTTGCGAAGATAAGGCGCCACCTCAAACATGACCGGCGACACGGGAGTGACTACTTCCCCGCACCCTTCGTCATCGAATTCGGCGGCTCACCGGATTCCGGAAAGTCGACGACCATCGAAAAACTGTACCAGACGCTCCACCGGAACGGCTTCAGCGTGGCGACCCCGCAGGAAGGCGCAATGGCGACGCAACACATTTCGCGCAAGAGCCCGCTCTACAACTACTACACGGGTATCTACGCGCTCAAGATACTCCTCGACGCCGTGCACATGCACACCTTCGACGTCGTGATCCTTGACCGCGGCATCTTTGACACGCCAACGTGGATGGAATACTGGCTCGACAAAGGCGCAATCAGTAAGGACGAGCGCGACACGGCGACCAAGTTCTTTCTCTCGCGGCTTTGGGTGAAACATGTCACGGCATCCTACTACTTCATCGCCGACCCCGACGTTGCAGTCTCGCGTGACCTCGAGTTCGCCTCGACCGATGTCTTGGGCGACAGTTCGAACCCGGAAAGCATTGCACGACGCGCGAAGCACTATAGAGAGCTTTTTGAGAAGCTCGGACCAAATTACCCTCAACTCGAGCTCATCGACACGACCCACCTCAATCGACAGGGCATGGTCGACCTGATGACGGAAAAGGTCCTAGGTGCGATCGAGAGACAGATCGCGGAACGGGAAAAAGAGCAGTAGCAACAAATCCGTGACCCCAAGTAGGTCGCGGATCTTTTGTTGAGGGCGACCTGTTCTCTCTCCGTGCCGTCTACCCCAGCCGCCGGAGCTCTGTTTCGATCGACCTGACCTCCTCTTCCTTTCTCAATATTTCCTGTTTGACGCGGTCGTGGTCTCCCTTTTTGCGCATGATCTCGGTTTTTTTGCGGTCTGCTTCCCGCTCGTAACGCACCGCCTCAAGCTCTTTTTCGTGCGCATGTTCGCTTCCCGATCTTGCGGTGAAATGCTCCATCTCATACTGACGACGGAAATCTTCTTTCTCTTTGACCAACTGCCTTTCGTCGTCATGGAGAAGAGCGAGTTCGTGTTCTTTCGTTTCGATCTCGCGCTTCAAGGCGAGGATCTCCCGCCTGACCTTTTCTTCTTTTTCATGCAGTCCGTGTATCCCCTGTGCTTTCTCGCGCATGCCCTGCTCGGCCTCCTTCGTGAGACCTTCTTCTTTTCTTGCGCCCATCACGACACTACGCACCTCGCCTTCCACGCGTGCGACCTGCTGTTCTGCGCGGTGAGTCTCACCCTCGAGCTGGGAGATATCCCGCTCGAAATCATGTAGATGACGCTCCTGATCCTTTATTTCAAGTTTTTTGATGCGCAGGCGGTTTTCCAACTGCATCTTTTCCTGCGAGTTGTGCGGGGTACCTGTTTGCGACGCGGGCTTTGCATTACCAAAACTGTGGGGTGTTCCTAACGGGATCATGCAAGAATTATAACATTAGTAGTCCGGACAACAAAAAAACGCCGTGTAGTACGGCGTTCTTGATCCTATTTCGCTATGGGGTGACCCGCCCAAGTTCGCGCTCGATGTTGATACGCAAGCGGCTCCGAAGTGTCGCCTCGTCAGTGTCACCGCCCATGCCACAGAGGGTGATAGGCTCGGCGCGGTTTTTTCCGTCGATCAGCTTACCGAGAAAAATCGGAGCGCCACACTCCGCCGGAGCACGCATGTCGAGAAGCTCCTCGGCGAGTGAGCGGTCGAGCGGTACTCCATACATGTAGACGGCGCGATTGCCGAGTTTGAAAACCGTCGCGATGAGACCGCGAACCTGGTTCTTCTGCACCCGGCTGGTTCCCTCTTGCATATACTTCTCGGAGATAGCGACGCTCCCGATTGTGCCTTTTTCCGCCGCTTCGAGCGCGACGTAGAGCTCGGTGTGACTGGTGACGAAGGTCAGTGTGGGCGTACCCGCATACGCGAGACCGAGACCGGCGGAAAAGAGAATGGCGGCAAACAATGCGACCGCTATTCCACCGGCATACAGCGTGATCGCGGAACCAATTGTGGAACCAAAGGAGCGTTTCATTGGAAATCCTCCAAAGTGAACAACTGGGAATACGCTACCAAGACTTTTTGAATGTGTCAATAAAATACAAGGTCGAACCTTAAGAATCATTCCTCAAGGTTCGACCTTGTATTTTGACCGTGCTATTCCTAGGTTTTTTATTTTCCGCGCGCTTCGATAACGGCGGCGGCAATCCCAATAGGAATCCCGCGGACGGGATGCTACGGGGCAAGCATTTTCTGCAAATGATTCGGGGGTCTTCTTACTTCCCCCGCGCCTCAATCACCGCCGCTGCGACATTTTGCGGGACCGGCACGTATTCGGCGGGTTCCATGGTGAAAGTGCCGCGCCCCTCGGTCATCGAGCGGAGCACGGTCGCATAACCGAACATTTCCGCGAGCGGGATCATCGCCCTCGCAACCTTGAGCATTCCGCGGTCTTCCATGGAATTCACCTGTCCGCGACGCGATGCGACGGAGCCCGTCACATCACCCATGAATTTATCCGGAAAAACTATTTCCACCGCCATGACCGGTTCAAGGAGGGTCGGACGCGCTTTTCGTGCCGCATCCTGAAGCGCCATCGAGCCGGCGATCTTGAACGCGATCTCGGACGAGTCGACTTCGTGGTAGGAACCGTCGTAGAGCTCGACGGAAATATTGACCAAAGGATATCCCGCGACCACGCCGCGTTCCATACCTTCTTTGATGCCTTTCTCAATCGGTGAAATGTACTCCTGCGGAATAATGCCGCCCTTGATCGAATTGACGAACTCAAGCCCTGGTGAGCGTTTCGTGTTCTTCGGCAGATCTTCGGGCTTCACGCCGAGTTCCATCGGCTTCACGCGGATACGGACATGACCGTATTGACCGCGTCCGCCAGACTGCTTGATGTACTTGCACTCCGCTTCCGACTCGCCTTGGATGGTCTCGCGGTACGCTACTTGCGGCTTCCCCGTCGCCGCATCGACGCTGAACTCGCGCTTCATGCGGTCAACGATAATCTCGAGGTGGAGTTCGCCCATACCCCAGATGATCGTCTCACCTGTTTCGGCGTCGGAAGTCACACGAAATGTCGGATCCTCCGCGGCCAAGCGCGACAGTGCGAGACCCATTTTTTCCTGATCCTGTTTGGTCTTCGGTTCGATACGCATCGAAATGACCGGCTCCGGAACGATGATACGCTCGAGAATGATAGGATTCTCCTCGTCGCAAAGCGTATCGGAGGTCAGCGTGTCTTTGAGCCCCACTGCGGCGGCGATCTCGCCGGCAAAGACCTTCTTCACCTCTTCGCGTTCATTCGCATGCATGCGCAATATACGCGAGACGCGCTCCTTTTTCCCTTTCGTCGCATTGTAGACATAAGAACCCGATTCGAGCACTCCGGAATACACGCGGAAGAACGCGAGTTGCCCCACGTACGGGTCCGTCGCGATCTTAAACGCAAGCGCGGAGAATGGTTCCTTGTCGTCGGCTTTGCGGAAGATCTCCGCTCCGGTCTCAAGGTCGTGTCCTTTGGTCGGCGGAATGTCCAAGGGACTCGGAAGGTAATCAACGACCGCATCGAGCACAAGCTGAACGCCCTTATTCTTGAGCGCCGAGCCGGTAAAGACGGGGACGAGCTTGTTCTCGATCGTCGCCTTGCGCAGAACACGTTTCAAATCGTCGAGCGCGATCTCTTTGCCCTCAAGGTAGTCGTTCATCAACTTTTCGTCGTTCTCCACGATCGCCTCGATAAGCTCCCCGCGGTACTTCTTCGCGTCGGCAAGATGTTCCGCCGGTATCTCGTCCTCGACGACATTCATGCCCTTCTCGCCTTCAAAGCGATACACTTTCATGCGCAAAAGGTCGATGACCGCCTCGAAATGCTCTTCTTCGCCGATGGGGATCTGCATCCGCACCGCATGTTTCGTGAGGCGATCCAGTATGCTTTGATACGACCGCTCGAACGATGCACCCATGCGGTCGAGCTTGTTGATAAAACAGACGCGGGGAACCTTGCCCTCGTCGGCATACCGCCAGTTTGTCTCGGACTGCGGTTCCACGCCGGCAACGCCGTCAAAAACGACGACCGCACCGTCTAAGACACGCAGTGAGCGTTTTACTTCGATCGTAAAGTCGATGTGTCCGGGGGTGTCAATGAGGTTGAAGCGGCACTTTCGGGAAATATCCTCCTTCGGCATGTAGGTCGGGCTCCAGAACGCCGTCGTTGCGGCGGAGGTGATGGTGATACCGCGCTCGCGCTCCTGTTCCATCCAGTCCATGACGGTATCCCCCTCGTGGACCTCGCCGATCTTATGCGAAACACCCGTATAGAACAAAATACGCTCGGAGACGGTCGTCTTCCCCGCGTCAATATGTGCGATGATACCAAAATTTCTTACCTTCTCTAGTGGATAGTCTCTTTCCATAAAAATTACATTAGGTCACCGTTACCCCACCTCGCCCCGTAGCAAGTCTTCGCAGTGGTACCGGGGTGCCGAAATTTCTGACTTTTTCTAGTGGGTAGTCTCGTTCCATGTTTGTTAATTCTGGTGTTACTTAGAAAACAAGCGCCCCTCACTTCGGGGCAACATTGCGATACTATAGTGAAAACAGACCAAAAAAGCAAGAATGGCCCGACCAAGAAAAACTCTTCAAAATGGGACTTTCACGCCTGTTGACGAGGGGCGGTGCGTGTCGTAGATTCACTGGAGTTCTTTCACTTCTTCTTTGTCACCCGGTCGCTCTGCGACCCTAAGGGGGTCTTCTGTGTCTATCGACGTCCACTGCCACCATCTTGCCTTCAGCCCAAAGAACGGCGGGCACATCCATCCGAAATTCTCAAAAAGCTACCGCATCCGCTGGTATTTGAATGCGATCGGTGTCCTCAATTGGCAGGATGCATTCCTTGGACGGATGCCCGAAAAAGAGCGGCTCGACGAACGCTACCGCGAACTCCTTGTTGCGCGTCTCGACGCTTCTCCCCTTGGCCATGCGGTCGTTCTCGCTTTCGACGGTGTCTACGACGCAAACGGCTTCTTCGAACCGGAGCGCACCGCGAAAGCGGTCACGAACGATGCAGTCATCGCGCTGTGTAAGGAGTCGCCGAAGATGCTCTTCGGTGCATCGGTCAATCCGCTGCGACGCGACTGGAGGTACGAACTCGACAAGTGTCTCGATGCAGGTGCCGTACTCGTCAAGTGGCTCCCGAACGTCATGGGGTTCGACCCTGGGGATGTGCGGATTGAACCGTTCTACCAACGCCTCCGTGAAACCGGAACGCCGATCCTCATGCATGTCGGATTCGAGTACGCGGTGCCCAACATCAACATTCGTTTCTCCGGACTCGACCGCCTCGAGGCGGCACTCCGTGCGGGGGTTACCGTAATCGCCGCACACTGCTGTGGCGGACGCATCATCTACGACAGTCCCAGCTTGTTCAGAGACATGCGAACACTTGTGGCGAAGTATCCGAATCTTTATCTCGATGTTGCGGCGCTTGCCTCGTTCCATCGCAAATCGCGATTCTTGAATGCACTTCGTGATCCATTGGTCGCGTCACGCCTTGTCTTCGGGACCGACTACCCGATTCCCGTTCACGCATGGGCATTCAGGAAAGAGACCGCTGG
Organism: Candidatus Lloydbacteria bacterium RIFCSPLOWO2_02_FULL_54_12; assembly: GCA_001819095.1. Classification (GTDB taxonomy): domain Bacteria; phylum Patescibacteriota; class Minisyncoccia; order Phycocordibacterales; family UBA6899; genus MHLP01. The sequence goes on along the minus strand of MHLS01000011.1, from coordinate 1,145 downwards.
ACGGACAATTCCCGAAAACTACTTCGCGAAAGACCTTTTCATCAAAGAGGCGACGGGACTCGAACGAGAAGCACTGACCCGCGGTTATGCGCCGATCAAGAAACGCTTGCTTATCGCCCGACCCGAAACGTTTCACCAAGTAGTATAGTTGCCATACCCCGCACGTCTGTGTGGGGTTTTGATTTCACCGAAATCATGCCCCACAACCGTCAACTAAGGCGGAGCGCTCCCAGGACAGAGACACCGCGGCCTAGTGGACAGTTGCGCTGTGTAATCTTGCGAGATTAAAAAGCCCCCGGTAAGACCGGGGGGTGTAAGCAATGCGATGTGCTTTGGCGGAGCTTGGTGGAATCGAACCATCCGTCGTTTTTCAGCTGTCCTTGCGGCGATGCATCTGGTCAAGGCATACGATCCCCGACTCTTTTGACGCACCGTGATACGCACGACCTCACGTCTCGCGTAGACGTTGTCCATGCATACAACAAACCGAAAGAAGCTCTCCCACTGAGCTAAAGCTCCCCGAAGCACACCACGTTGGCGAACATCCACTACTATTAAACCACACGGAAACCTCACGCCTCCTGTTGATAGCAAATCAGGAAACACTGTTCATTAAAAGTAAAACATGCCGCCCATCTATCCCCGCCCTTACGGACGGGGCATTTCGCGGGCGGCACCGAGGATGTTTTTCTGGAAGAGGAGTGCGCCACACCACTGCGAGTACTCCCATTTTTTCTAAACGGAGTACCGTTAAGAAAAAATTGGTCGCCGCGCACACTTTATTGTGGCCATTCATCCACGGGCTTACGCCCGTGGCATTCTGGCTCACCCCAGTAAAAGGCCCCGCCTTGGAAGCGGGGCATGAATTAGCGCTTTGGTCGTGCCGCACGGCAGACTTCGGGAAACAGGGTTGGAAGCTGTTCTCCCCCGATATGGCCGAGCGGCACGCCGAAGCGTACTCACATCGAACGAATTTGACGGGAGCTTGCGGGTACGCAACTCCACTTGGATTTTTATAGTCGCCTTGCACCACAAGAGTACTTCTTGTTTTCTAATTCGTCAGACTCGCAAGAAAACAATGTGGGATAATACCCAAAATCACCGGTTTGTTTTGAATGTTTCACCTTGCCACTGAGCCATAAAAC
>MHLS01000010.1:5865-14402 GCA_001819095.1 Candidatus Lloydbacteria bacterium RIFCSPLOWO2_02_FULL_54_12 | reverse complement strand
AGGGTATTATTAAGCAAATCCCCAAATTATCAAAAGATCTTGCGGTTGCATTTAGATAGAGAATTTACCGGATCCAGTTGTTGACCGGATTGTTGTCTCCGCCCTTGCTACGCAGTGGATGCGTACGATGGAAGTGCACTCGTGTCTCATCGCCGTCCAACCGCTCGAAGATGATGAGAAACGTGGGATAGCCTCTGCCTGCCGCCGACCCGGTCAATGTGTAGAACATTAATCCGTAGTCGTCGCGCCCGTTGAGTTTCTCCTCGATGTCTAACGAACTTACGCTTCCGTCGATACTGAGCCCCCGACGGACGATCGAGTAGTTGAGCGAGTAGGTGTAGGTAGTTGAAACCCCAGGGACCTTGAGGCACGCGTACGGCACGACAACCGTACACGCGTCGTTGTCGACGACGGGCGTCAGAGCGCTTCTCTTTTTTGTGGTTTGCCCAGTTTGCGTGGGCTCAAGCTCCTCTGCGCTTTCGACGATTGACGGCAGGCAGGTCCAGTGTTTGCCCGTATGCTTCTTTAGATACTCGGGCAAGTCATACAAGATGAAGTACATGTACGACATGAAGCTCTTCGCGTATGTTGTCCGCTGGCTGGCGAGTTGTGCCAGTTTGATGCCGACGTCCCGGTGTTTGCCGAGGAACTCCTCGAACAAGTCCCAGTTGTCGTTAAAGAGGAAATACGCTTCGTCGCCTTCCCTGCGGAAAAACGTCGAGACAGGGATTGACCCGTCATGGATCAGTCCAGCCAGGACAGGATATTTTTGCTCGTCGAAGTTGATCGACTCGATATCCGTGACCATCTTCGACAGTGCTCTCCCCGACTGTGAGCGGAGAGCAGCTTTTCGAAGTTCTGTATACGCCGGGAGCTTGACAAACAAATCCTCAAAACGGTAGTAACGGTAACTCTGCTCGGACTCGTACTCGATAAAAGTCGAGTAGACCTGTTGGAGCTTCGCTTGGAACGTGTCCTGGTCTCGCGCCGATGCAAAAAATTCATTGAACCACTTCGCGACCTTTACGCCGTTGATAGTTCGTTTGCACTCGAACAGTAGCGTCTGAAACGCGGCAATCAGGAAGATTTCGTCCTGTCGGAGCAACTCCTCGTAGAAGGGGACCACCTGGTTGAAAACATTCTTTGTGCCTTGTGGCGCAAGAACGCTCGCGCCGGTCATGCCTGCCCTATTCTTGAGGAGCATCATGAGATGGCGGCAGTTCTGCTCCTTGCTGACGATACCCCTAACAGTAAAGAGCGACTGCAACGAGAAATCGAGCGGCTCACTCTGATACCGCCTGTAGAAGGTGTCAGGGATTGCGACATCTAAGAGCGCTCCCATGCACTCTGTGCCTTGCGTGCCGAAGGAGAGATTAAACGCGGTCTCGGCAATTTCCGCAACGCACGATACGTGGATGCCGTGCTCTGCCCCACCGACAGAGACAGTCAGCGTTGCCGGATATGTCGGCGTGTACGAACTGTGATGCATCTCGGGACTGCGGAATACGAGACGCTTTGCCTTACAGACATTCGGGATGGTCAGGTGGACTGCCTCCGTTGTGTATCCGCTATGACGATTCTCCTGTTTCTTCTCCACATAGACGAACAGGTCCATGCCAGCACTCAACACAAATGCCGGATTTTTGGCTACGGTGAATCGTGAAACAGGAGCTTGCTTCACTTGGACGAAGATGGTGAAAACGTCCGAGTCTATGTTGAGAACTCGGTAGATGTCGTTTTGCGCATCACGCTTGGCCACCTGATAGGTGGCTTTATTGTGATAGCCTTCTTCCGGCCGTTCCTTGGTGTGGTGCTGCGTCAGATCGATCGTTACAGGGAGAACCGCAGTGTCCATTTGACCCTCCTATTTGCTTGTACGAATTCAGTTGAGAATGTACCAAAATACCCTGTTTGCAGTATAGCACATTATTTTAATTTGTCTAGATTTCTTGGCTTACGGAGATGCCCCACTCGGATAGAGTCGAGTCACCGGAAAGACCCCCTCTGACAACGTAGATGTTATGCTTTTGGGCCACAATGTACCATGTGCTGTCGGATCAACGCGGCTGTTGATGAAAACAAAACATTTGTCTTTATCTTTGCGGTCCCCGTATAACCATATCCTCAATTTCGCCCAAGCGACTTCAGAACTCAAGCAAAATACCGCCGAAACCATTGTTTCTAGCGGTATCTTGCGCGTTCCTTCCGTGTCGTACTCGTTGGAACTTCCGGAAGTCCAAAAACATTTTCGAACTCCGGAAAATCGCACGGTTAAGGCCCGAAGTGGGCTAACTACACCCACCTTCTGTCGTCTGCTCCGGCGGTAGGAGTTTCTCCCGCGACTCTCGGTTCGCCGTCGCTCACCTCGGTCTGGGCACCAGCTCATCTGTTTCGGTTGCTGTCGAAACATGACTCCGCTGTTCGAATCCTGCACGCAAGCCGAGCAGTCGGCTTGCTCGCCGGAGCAAACAAAAATGGCCCTTACGGGTCTCATTTTCGTGATTGCTCCGGCGGCAGGATTCGAACCTGCGACCAATGCGTTACACGTGATCCAATACTTTCGTAAAGGCGTGGACTATATCTTTGCCGTGTCCGCCAGAAGCGGATTTAGGCACTTTGGTATCTAGTCTCTACGGCGCTCCGGCGTTTCCGCCGGTTCCCTCGGTATTGGCTTGTCCGCCTGAGACGGATTTAGCGTTCACCGATATCCCAAAGAGTTCATCTCGGAGTTTCCTCCAAGAGCTGCCTTAGTCGACAGCGCACTGCTCTACCACTGAGCTACACCGGAATATTTGTTTTCGTTCCGCGTTCACTTGTCGTATCGTGAGGGCTTTACCCGTGAGCAGTGCGCTCTACAGCGCACCCTCTTACAGAGGCTGTCCACTTGTCGGGTCTTTCAGAAAAGCCCTCAACAAGTCTTGCGGGTCGGGTCCCATCCCAACCCTCACTCTACCACTGAGCTACACCAGAATATCTTTTTCAACAGAACATTCTTGAGAGAATATACCAGAAAATCAAGAAAAGGCAATTGAGGACTCACTTTTTGTTGGCGCAGTTCGTGGAACTACTGCGTCGAGAGGGCGACGGTGGCGCTTGTCGCGCCTTCAACGGATGTGAACCAGATCCTTCCTGCCATGAGGCGGACGAGTTCGTGCGCAATATAAAGCGGAAAGCCGCTTCCTTCGCTCTTGCCGGGGCCGGATGCACGCCAATAGTGTTCGAACATGTGTTCCAACTCTTCCGGAGGTATGATCGTTCCGTTGTCCTGTATGGTGATGTGCACCTCGATGCCTTTTTGTACGGCGCTGATCCGCACGATGGGGGAGGCGGGGTTGCCCCGCAGGATGGCGTTGTTGACCAAAAGTCCAATCGTCTCCCGCATGTAGATGGGGTCACCCATGATCTTAAGTGTCGTGTCGGAAAGTTCAACGAATGCGCGTACGCCGTGTTCCGCGATAAGCTCCTTCTCGTCGGCAAGCGCTCCCTCGATCATTTCGCGTACCGCGACCTCTTCTTTGCCGATGGAGAGTTGTCCCGAGTCGATGCGTGTCACGAGGAGGATGTGTTCCGCGAGCTTCAGGAGGTCGTCGTTCTTTCTGCGCATCTGGCGGACGATCTCCCCGGTTTCTCCCGTCGTGCTACTTCCCCCAGTGTTTCCTTCGAGCAGTCGGAGCCCCCATTTGATCGCCGTGCCCCCCGCGCGCAGATGGTGGATAGCGACATAGACGAACTGGTCACGAAGGAGGAGTACCTGCTTTGCGTGTGCGAGTTCCGCACGGCGTGCAATCACCACCTGTTCGAATGCCTGAACGATGACGTGCATGATCACCATCAGGGCGATGGTGAGGGCGGTGACCGAAGAGATGACCATTTCCGGCGTCGCGTAACGCTCACCGACGGCGTAGGTGATAAGGATGGAGGCGATGATGATGATGCCCATCAGTATGAACAAAAAGCGCGGGCAAGACCGAAGCGGCACGTCGAGCTCACGACATTGCCGGAAGACATTGATGCTTGCGAGAAATTTTTTCATCCCGTTAGAGATCGTTCGGTCTCATAAAATACTTTCCGTAAATTTTTGACACAAGGAATATTTTATACGCAATGAAATTTGCGGGACGGAAGTGCACCATGTAATTCCTATCTCTAACGGGATTCATGCGGTTCGCGCAGGGAGGAGGCGCGACTTGACCTTCTCCACGATGTCGTTCAGGTCCCAGTCCGCCTTCACCAGATATTCGAGCGCACCCGCTTCAGCCGCATCAGCAACATGTTCCGCTTGATTGAAGTTCGTGAGCATAAACGCGGGAGCCGTCAGCCCTTTCGAGCGGAGCATCTTCAACATCGTGACACCGTCCATCTTCGGCATGTCAATATCGACGATCAGGAGATCCGGCGGGGTGCCCTCGAGTGCCAAGGCCCTTCCTTCTTCACCGTTCTTTGCGTGAGCAACACGGAAGCCTGCTCCTTCGAGAGATTGCTTGAGCATGCCTGCGAGAACCGCGTCGTCCTCGACGACCAAGATACGTTTTATTATTGGTGTTTCCATCCGCATATTATACCCCGCAACAGGCCCGATTTCTACTTGAACATGTGGAAAGCCAAGGATTCACAAGTTTATGAGCCTGTCTAGGGCCTTCATAGCTGTTTGTTTAAAATGAAAACCCCCCGGAGCGAGTTCTTGCGAACGCTTTCGGGGGGGGGTGGTTAAAGCATGCTCCTCATGCCGCCTTCTCGTCACTCGGCGCGGGTGCTATGGAACAATCGATTCCGATTGAGCGGAGAAACGACGTTTTGTCGAACACGTAGCGCCCGTCGAGGACGCGGAGCATCGTTTCCACGTCACGCACGCCGTTCGCGACCGAGATCGAGGCACCAGGGGAGGGTGTCGAGTTGTAGATCAGCGGCTCGCCGTTTTCTTCACCAGTGATCGTCACGCTCCCCATGATGAGTTTCTTGGTCGAGAGATCAACAATCTGCGGACGAATACCTCCGGCGTTACGACGCCACGTGAGGTCACGATAACGCAGGGTGGGAATAATTCGTTGAGCCTTTCGCAATACCAGCCATTTTCCGAGGATCGGAATGCGGTAGCTAAGGTGGAGGGCGACGAACGCCAGCAACTTGTTCGCGAAAAGGATCGAGATCGTACTTTTCAACATCCGCCACGGCGAACGCAGGTTGATGCGCACGAAGTCGGGGAATGTGCGAAGCATCCGCGCCCGCATCCAGAGACAGAACTCGATCGTCGGCCCGACTCGCGAGTCACGCATGTCGAGAATATCCGGATCGATATGCATTTCCGCGAACGAAAGCCCTTCTTCCTGCATGGGATACACCTTGCCGCGCACTTGATTCCCTGCGGAAAGGAAACTCCCGCCGAGCATTACGGCCCCGAGGTTCGTCCCGTAACCCATCGACTGCGCATAGTCGAGACTGTATGTCCCTGCCGCGCAAAAGATTGCCCGCGTGACGAACTGCCGCTTCTTGGTTTTGACCAGATAGAGCGGCCCGTCGACGCCTTCGATCGCAATCCGCTCGACACCCGCGACCTCGGTGTTGTAGCACACCTCAAAGCCCGGCTTGCGCGAAAGTGCGAGCGAGATCATGCGTTGCGCAAGAAGCATGTAATTCACGATGAAGCCGTCTTTTGAGACGAGGATTGCGATTTTCTCGCTCGGGTCCCTTCCGAGGACGAGCTTTGGTTCGATCTTCTCGATCTCGGCACGATCGGTGACGAACGAGAGGGGATAGTGCTCTTTAAGCGCTTCATACCGCGCGGCAAGCCTTTGCACCTGCTCTTCGCCGAGCGCAAGTGCCATGCGCATGCGTTTCTGCCAGAGTTGCGGGTCATTCACTTTTTTCAAGAGCGCACGCAGGAGCTCGGCGTCCGCTTTGACTTCGAGGGCGTGCGGAATGTCGTAGTTTGTTTCCGTACTACCGTCGTGCGACGTCTGCGCATTATAGAGCGGATGGGAGTTTTCCATTCCCGCTCCGGTGTGTCTCTCGAGGAGCGCTACCCGCTCCATGTTGGTGAACGAGAGCGTCAAGAGGTCGGCTGCGCCGGAAACACCCGCTCCGATTACCACCGCGTCTCGGATGTCTTCGCGGGTCATTGCAAGAAGGGCAAACGATGTCGCTCGTGTCGCGAACGTTTTCCGCGAAGGGCTCATGAGAAACTCCTTTCGGATGACAACTATTCCGTAGTCTCCACTCCAAACATCACGGAGTCAAGGAACGGTAACTAAGTGTAGTATATACACTAATATATTTCCTGTCAACCCTGTAGTAGACCCCAACACAATTAAAGTAAAGACAGAAGGGACTTTCACGCGCAATGTGCCAAAAGGTAACTCGCCCAGTTTTTGGGCTCACTACAGGGTCAACCCCATGAAATCCTGCGAAGTGGGTCGGCCATCCTTCTATATTATTGACAGATGCTTGGTAGCAGATAGGGTGAAAAGAGAGAGTCTTTGCGGGAGGTTCCGATGCGTTTCATTATCGTGCTGTGCACCATGTTGTTTGCCGCCGTTTCCGCTCTTGGGGAAGAGCAACAGCTCCGTATCTCCACGCATACGGACGTCCTGGTCAAATGGACTCCGAAGAACTGGGGCGAACGCGAGAAACAGTTTTCGCTTCCCGGCACTTACGCCAAATGCGGCAACTACCTTTTCACGTTCCTCCCGAAACATGCGTCGAACTCCACGGCACTCTTGGGTTTCGGCGTGGCAAATGCCAAGGGGGGAATCGATTCAGTCGTCGCCGTTGATGCGCGAGACCGGCGCGTGCGTATCTGGGAAGCGCCTGACGGGGTGCCGCCTTCGGTGAAATCATTCAGTGACGACCCGAAGCGCGATCACACCGGCCATATCCTCGTTCTTCCAAAGAGGGAATATGCGTTGGTGCGGGAATGCCTCGGCGCGAAAAAAGTCGATCCGTCGAAAAAACCCCCGAAAATGATTTCCGTATAGTTAGTGCAACATAGGGGCCGTTCACAAATAACCTTCCCGCTATTTGTGTTACGGCCCCTTGTGCGACCAATTTTTCTTATCCGCCTTAGGTGGATTAGAAAAATGGAAGTACTCTTGTGGTATCACGTCCATATTTTGTAGAACTTATTTATGGACGAGGCCATACCCCCGGCCTTTCGCCGGGGATTTTTCTTAATGGAGTTACCACAAAGTACAAGATGGAAGACGGCCAACTTCTTCGAGGTCTCACCTTGCAAAAGCCAAGGAGAGACCTCAAGCCGTCTCCCGTCTTGTTGTGCTGCTTGAATTTGCCAGTATTCCTTAGACCTTTCACAACTGGGTTGACGAAGGCAAAGTTCCGTTGTAGTACTTGTTGAGATGACAGTGAGGAGGTTCGGATGAAGCAGTTGCTGGCGCTACTTGCTTTTCTCGTTGCCTTTCCGGCGACGGGGGCGATAGGCACCGACGAGCACCGCGAACTCTGCGACCGCGCATTGGGGAAAGAGAAGCGGATGGTTCCGTTCGAAGACGCGCGCTTAAGGGGGTACGCCGAGGAATTCCTGCGCAAGACCGAGATGCGCGGGCGCCCCGTGCTCCTGTGCGTCACGGATCGTGCGGGCGCGGGTGCATGGAACGACGTCGTGGAGTCAAAGAGAGGCGCGGTGTTCGTCATCGGCGTCGGCCGGCGATTCGTACAGGACTTGGGTGTTCATCTGCGTGCGGTCATTGCCCACGAGGTCGGTCATGTGGTGCAGGGCGACCTCAACCACTGCATCCGCAACACGGGTTCGCTCGAACGCTGCGAGCTCGACGTCGATCGCATCGCTATCGGCTGGGTCGGGAAAGCCGCCGCACTCGCCGCAATCAGAGCGATCATTCGCTGGGGTGACGAAGAGAGTGCGCGCCACCCCATCGCGTACGCCGGCTCCAGCGAGCTGAGACAGCGACTTCGCGTTCTCGAAGGCACGCCATAAGCACATTGTGTCAAACCCCTGTTTCACCACGGGGTTTTTTGTACCCGATTTGCTATACTTCTTTCATATGGCGAAAGTTCTACTCCTTGTTGCACAGGACGGGTTTCAAACGAAGGAATATCACGACCCCAAATATGTCCTTGAGCACGCGGGCCACACGGTCGTGACGGCGAGTCCGGACGGGGGGTCGGCAAAGTCGAACATTGGCGAGTCGATACCTATCCAGATCGTCCTTCGGGACGTTCAGGTCGGAGACTACGACGCAGTGTTTGCGATCGGCGGCCCCGGTGCGCTCAAGTCGCTCGACAACGAGGAGACCGTGCGCATCATGAAAGACGCCGACGCGCGCGAGGGAATGCCCTACGGTGCGATCTGCATTTCCCCACGCATCCTGGCGAAGTGCGGCCTCCTTCGGGGAAAAAAAGCGACAGGGTGGAACGGCGACGAAAAACTCCCCGCGATCTATGAGGTGAACGGCGTTTCATACAAACGCGAACCGGTCGTCTCCGACGGCCGCCTTATTACCGCCGACGGCCCTTCTTCTGCGGAGGCGTTCGGTGAGGCGATCGCGAGGATATTACAAAAATAGATT
>MHLS01000010.1:2273-5848 GCA_001819095.1 Candidatus Lloydbacteria bacterium RIFCSPLOWO2_02_FULL_54_12 | reverse complement strand
AAGACCGAAACCGACCATTGTCTCGAGCATTGACGTGCCGCAGACTTCCAATGCCGAGCGCACGGTCGGTATCGAGAAACTCATTGCCGAGTATTCCTGTGGCATTGAATCAGAGCCCGAGTGGTGCATCTGGGCAAGTGACGGCAGTGGTGGCGGAGCACCCCTTTTCTTTATCCGTCCGGCTCCGGAGGCGGAATTAGTTGCACGAAGAATCGAACGACATTTTAAGGCTCAAGGTGCCGAGGTTGGTCTCGAAATGACCCGATGGAATTCGAAACAAAAGGGCACGCCTATTTACGAGCAGACGGCAGCCGCTGTGCCAGAGGAAACCGGAATGGATGATGGCCCGGATGTTTGGCACGGATAGTGGTTGCTGAAGCTCGAGTAATTTCTCATAGGATGGAATACCGAGTAAAAGTAATCGTAGATACAAAGAAAGAGTCCGTCCTGCTTGGTCGCGACGGCCGTTTCCTTGTTTCTGTGAACGCATCGCGAGAGGGCGGCAAAGCAAACGAACGTTTACGGGAGCTCCTTGCGGAGCGTTTTGCCGTTCCGCTTTCTGCGGTCACTATTCGTCGCGGGCACACGAGTGCCACAAAGACGGTTTTTGTGAAGGAGTGAGACGTACAAGGTCGGACCTTGTATTTTGATGGTAGATATTTAGTTGACAGGGTCTCGTGCATCGGGGTCTACTACGGGGTACAATAAAACGCGTCGCGGTCTTTACACCATGAAACAAGCCAACGGGACAACACACAGCGAACTCCACCTTGCGCGCACGCTCGGCATACCCGAGGTGGCGCTTTTGGGCATCGGCGCACTCCTAGGCGGAGGCGTCTTCACGCTCTTGGGTCATGCCGCAGGTCTTGCGGGCGGCGGGCTCGTGCTCTCCATGCTTCTTGGTTCGGCGATCGCGTTCATCAACCTTAATTCCTATATTGCGCTCGCGACGACCTTCCCGGCCGCCGGCGGCGGATATCACTGGGTTTCGGAAGGGCTCGGATCGGTACAAGGATTCCTTTCGGGGTGGTTCTCGTGGATGGCCTCCGCGGTCGCCTGTTCGCTCTACGCCGTTTCCTTCGGATTCATCGCGGAAGAGTTCTTCTTTGATTTCCTCGCATTTTCTCCGGGCGGATGGAGTTCCGCGGCGTGGAGTTTGTTCTTCACTCTTTTCGCCGTCGTCGTCTTTGGAATGGTCAATTACCGCGGCGTCAAACTCTCTGGCAAGATCGGCGGTGCGATCGTGCTCGTCATCCTTTCTTTGCTTGGCGCGTTCATTCTGTTCGGGTTGAAGCATGCGGCGCTTCATGTTGAGCTTGTGGCATACAACTTTTCCGCGTTCTTGCCGATGGGTCTTGCCGGAGTACTTCAGGCGGCCGCACTCTTCTATATCGCGTTCGAGGGTTCCGAGATACAGGCGCAGACCGGAGAGGAGGTGAAGAATCCCGCACGGGCTCTAAAGCACGGCCTCTTCATCTCGTGGGGCGTCGTTTCCGCCGTCTATGTCTTGATTGCACTCGTCATCATCGCGGCGACCGACGGGGGAGGTACGCCTTCGTGGCAATTCATCGGTGGCGCCGCAGACCGCGCGATGATAGCGGCGGGAAGCCAGTTCATGCCGTTCGGCTACATGCTTATGCTCGTAGGCGGTCTCCTCGCCAACTTGGCCGCCATGAATGCGACGATCTACTCCTCTTCGCGCGTGCTTTTTGTGCTCGGCCGCGACAAGCTCGTCTGGCAGAAACTGGGCGTTATGCACCCCATCCATTTCGTACCGACGCGTGCGCTTTTACTTTCGCTCGTTATCATTATTGCCGCTGCAACCCTCCTCCCGCTCAAGGACATCGCCGGACTCGCCGACATCCTTTTCATCGGACTCTTCCTTCAGCTCAATCTTGCATATATCCAACTGCGCCGCGAAAAGCCGGAGGTGAAGTGGCAGTATATCGTGCCGCTCGAGCCGTATCTGCCGCTCTTGGGGGTTGCATGCTACATTGCGCTCGGCGTCGCGCTCTTCCATGTTTCTCCCACGGCGATCTACTTTTTCGGCACGTGGCTCCTCTTGGGTCTTGTGAATTATCTCGGATATGCCAAGTACGTCGAACGCGAAGACCACGAACGCGACGTGGTCTACGAACACTCGGTGCGCTTCCACCCGAAGAGCGAGTATCGCGTCGTGCTACCGGTCGGCGACGAGAGCGATTGGCGGAAGTTACTTGATATCGCCTCCGCGATGACCCGCGAAGAAGGCGGCGATCTTATTGCGCTCCGTATCCACGAAATGAAAGAGGGCCAAAACGCCGATGATGCATTCCACTCGGAAAGGGAAGAGCATCTCCTTCATGCGATCGAGGAGGACATGTCCAAAAAACGGTTGAACGTCGACACGCGCATTGTAAGCTCGAGTTCGGTCCCCGAGGCGATCTTGGACACGATTATCGAAGAGAACGCCGATCTTGTGCTCATGAATTGGGACGGCGACGTCGATACGAAAGGGTTCGTTTTCGGAAGGAAGGTCGACGTCGTACTCCACCGCGCGAAATGCGATATGCTCACGGTGAAGTTGGGAAGCGGCGAGAAGATGGACCGCGTGTTCATTCCCGTTGCCGTTGATGCGAATCCCAATCTGCGCTTCACCGGCAAGGTGGCGACCGCGCTCTATCGGACGTTCGGTGCGAAGGTCACGGTTGCCATGGTGGTCCCCGAAGATGTGCGCGGGAAAGGCGACGAGTATTACCGGAGTATCCTCGAGGAGCGTGTGGTGGAGTTGAAAATGAAGATTCCCGGCGGCGTCGAGTCGAAGGTCATTTTTTCCGACTACGTTGCGTCGGGTATCTTGAAGAGCACAGAGGGTGCGTACGACGTCGTGCTTCTTCCTGCGGCGCGCGGAGGTATCACGAAGGTGATTGGCGTCGGGTCCATTCCCGAACAGGTGGCGAAGCAATGCCGTCGGAAGACCGTGCTCATCGCGAAAGGACATCGGGGGATAGGGAAGCCGTTCTGGGAGTATATTAAGGAGCGGTTTTAGGGTGGCGGCACACCGGCACTTTTTCCGTGCTTTGTCTGATGCTATACTCTTTTGAGGTATGATGAATGAACCACTGATCGCAAGCGTTCGCGAACAGCTCTTTGCCGGATTACGCAAGGGTGATATCAAGAGGACGCTCATGGAGGAGGGCGGCTGGTCCGAGCAGGATGTGAACGAGGCTTTTGCCGTCGTTGAACGGCATCAACTCTCGGCGCAAATGGCCGCTCCGGTGCAGGATTCGTCCGTGTCGTCGACGCCGTCCGTCGAGAGTACACCCTCGGCGCCCTCTGTGCAGATTTTTTCACTGCGTTGGTGGCCGCGCGCGGCACTCGCGGCGCTCCTCCTCATTGGCGGTGTGGCTGCTGCTTTTGCAACAGTGCCTGCGATGCGTTCGTTCGTGCTTGGCGAGTCACCGTCATTCGAAGAAGAGCGTCCGACTTCACCGGGAGTCGTGCCGGAAGCGCGCGTCGGCCTTGAACCGACGGCAAGTCCGTCTCTTTTGCCTGAACTGGAGACACCGCCTGAGACGGTCGTTCAACCGGTAGTT
>MHLS01000010.1:0-2257 GCA_001819095.1 Candidatus Lloydbacteria bacterium RIFCSPLOWO2_02_FULL_54_12 | reverse complement strand
GCCATTTCCCTCACCTCACCCGCAAACGGTGCGACCGTTTCCGGTTCTTCGGTCGTCGTTTCCGCAAATGCTTCCGATAAGGTCGGGGTGGTTTCCGTGCAATTCAAACTCGACGGGACAAATCTTGATTCCGCCGATACCGTTGCGCCGTACAATGTCGTCTGGGATACGAAGAAGGTCGCGAGCGGGAAACACACGCTTTCTGTGGCGGCGAAAGACGCGGCGGGAAATGTCGGGACCGCAACGAGCATCACCGTTACGGTGAATAACGCCGTCGTTGCCCCAACACCAACACCAACACCAACACCGACGCCAATCCCCACGCCGACCCCCGACACCACGGCACCCACCGCCCCCGCCAACCTCTCCGCCTCCGTCATCTCTTCCTCACAACTCAATCTCACGTGGAATGCCTCCACCGATGCCGTCGGCGTCACCGGCTACAAACTCGAACGCTGTACGGGTTCCTCCTGCACGAATTATGTCGAGGTCGTATCCCAAAGCGGCTCGGGTTACAACGACACTGGCCTTTCTGCCGCAACCACCTACCGCTACCGTGTCCGCGCGACGGATGCGGCCGGCAATCTTTCGTTGTACTCGTCGGTTGTCTCGGGGGCGACGCAAGCGCCATTGCCGACCCCCGACGCCACCGCACCGACGGTTTCCTTAAGCGCTCCAACGAACGGCTCCACGGTCTTCGGCGCTTCCGTCGCTGTTTCCGCAACGGCAAGCGATAACATCGGTGTTGTTGGCGTGCAGTTCAAGCTTGATGGTGCAAATCTGGGTGCAGAGGATACTTCTTCCCCGTATACCACCACATGGAATACGACCACCGCCTCGAACGGCACGCACACGATTACCGCCGTTGCTCGCGATGCGGCAGGGAATCAAACAACTTCGACTTCGGTCTCGGTGACCGTTTCCAACACCACTCCCGATACCACGGCACCCACCGCCCCCGCCAACCTCTCCGCCTCCGTCATCTCTTCCTCACAACTCAATCTCACGTGGAATGCCTCCACCGATGCCGTCGGCGTCACCGGCTACAAACTCGAACGCTGTACGGGTTCCTCCTGCACGAATTATGTCGAGGTCGTATCCCAAAGCGGCTCGGGTTACAACGACACTGGCCTTTCTGCCGCAACCACCTACCGCTACCGTGTCCGCGCGACGGATGCGGCGGGCAATCTCTCCGGCTATTCGACGGTCGTCTCGGGGACAACGCAAGCGGCGGCGCCGACCACGGTCACGATGAGTATGGGAGAAAATGCTTATTCGCCCGTGAATCTCACTATTGCTCTCGGCACGACAGTCGTCTTTAGGAACGACTGGTCTTCGGACCGTTGGCCGGCGTCCGACTCTCACCCGAGCCATACTATCTACCCGGCATTTGATCCATTGCAGGCGGTTCTGCCAGGCGCGAGTTGGTCGTTCACGTTCACCCAGGCCGGCACATGGGGATATCACGACCACCTCAAACCGAGTATCGGCGGGCTCATCACCGTTCAATAGAAGCCACCGCACTGGGCCTATATCTAGGGCTTTTTTGAAGAGTCGAGCGCAATCCACACGGGGTATTGCGCTTTTTTTATACTTGTATACACTATTTTCATTCGTGTGTTTCTCGTTGGCGAGGCTTAGCTTAGGCTCAAGTACGCGAATCGGGAAGGTCGTACGCGATGTTTAAGATCTAGTTTCACAACACAATGGCTCAAAAGCTATACGTTGGCGGATTGCCGTACTCAACTACGGACCAGGAACTTGCCGACGCGTTTGCGCAGGCGGGTTCCGTCGTTTCCGCATCGATCGTCACCGATCGCATGACCGGCCGCTCGCGCGGATTCGGTTTTGTCGAGATGGCGTCCGAAGCGGAGGGTACTGCCGCCATCGACATGTGGCACGGCAAGGAGTTCGGTGGGCGCACGCTCACAGTGAACGTTGCCCGCCCCAAGGAGGAGCGTCCCGCCGGAGGGGGAGGCGACCGGGGTGATCGCCGCGGCGGAGGCGGAGGTTGGCGCGATCGCTAAGGGCTCGTCCACAAATAATTCGCCTTAGACGGATTATTTGTGGATGCGGCCTAAATCCGTTCGTTTTTGCAAAAATCCGCACTATCATGATGGTGCGGATTTTTGCTTGTCCCGTGTTCCGTCTCGAGCAGATACTGCGGGTTTCTCTCGTTCGTCCAAGGTGTCGTAAAAATAGAGATAATACCCAAAATCACCGGTTTATTCCCCGGTGTTTTTTGTACCCTTTTTCT
>MHLS01000009.1 GCA_001819095.1 Candidatus Lloydbacteria bacterium RIFCSPLOWO2_02_FULL_54_12 | reverse complement strand
GAAAATAT
Source organism: Candidatus Lloydbacteria bacterium RIFCSPLOWO2_02_FULL_54_12 (assembly GCA_001819095.1). Lineage (GTDB taxonomy): Bacteria > Patescibacteriota > Minisyncoccia > Phycocordibacterales > UBA6899 > MHLP01. The sequence goes on along the minus strand of MHLS01000009.1, from coordinate 8,697 downwards.
CTGTTTTATGGCTCAGTGGCAAGGTGAAACATTCAAAACAAACCGGTGATTTTGGGTATTATCCCTTTTTCCTCGCGGCTGTGATCGGGGAATTGCCGATAAACCGCGTGCACAGCATACGAGGGAACGTTGAACCCGCTCCAGTCGTTCGCGTAGCTCCATCGGCCGCGCTCTTTCCTGTACCAGTCTTTGAATTCCCCGAGTGTGAAGATCCGGCCACGGAACCTCGGGCTTCCGGACTCGTAATATTCCTGCATACGTACAAAGGTCATGGCAAGGAGCTTGCGTGATCTTGTCGACAGGCGCCAAACGGGCAGCCTCCCGATACGTGTCATGCGAATACTTTTGCGTGCCACATTTCCACCCGTGGTCAAAGAGAACGACTGCACTTTATCCTAAGTCAGGAACGCCCCATGTCAAACGGGGTCGGGGCGGTATTTTGCGTAAATTGCGTTGACACCGCAGGCTCTACTGCTAGGATGAGCCTAGCGTACTTTGAGTAGAGGAGGGGCGAATTATGGCCGAAACACAACACGGTCTGGAGCTATACTTCCAGCCGTTTTCGGCGCTGGAATATCGCACCGACGTGCCGATACTTTGCATCGTTTTTGAAGACCAGCCGGATCTGATCTTGACCAAAGCGTTTCCCGAAGTCGAGGCCTTACGGCTTCGCTTCGACATGATGGATAAGCACGGTGAAGAGACGGTCACACTCTTTAACGTCGTACGCGGTCAGTCGATCATCCCGCTCGCGATCATCTACATCCGGAATCCGTGGCGGCGCCAGCGCAACGCGGAGAAGTGGAACGTCGACAATATCAACTTCTACCGCGAAGTGTGGGAGCGGACCTATTTCGCCGCGAACCATCTGCGCATGCACAAGTACGACAAGGCAGTCTTCGTTCTTCCCAGTCGGTTCCAGCCTGACAACATCAAGCGGGACCGGTTGCAGGAACGGCGGCTCGAGAAATTCGTGCGCACGCTTGCGGAAGCGATCACCGCCGCGAATCACCATTTGCTTGACGAGTTCAAACAGCGGAAAGATCCGCGACTCTCGGCCGTGACGCTCACCTTTTTTGGCGAAGGCGGACGGGAGGTGGACGAATTCTTCCGCCGTTCGATGCGTGAAGGTCAGGCAATCGGCGAGGCGATGGGATACACAAGGAGGCTCATCCAACTGCCGCCGAATCACAAATATCCGGTCCGTTTGGCCGAGCAGGCGACGGGCGCCAAGTTGCGCACAGTGAAGAGCTCGAGCAAGTCTTGGCACAAGGTCTCCGAGCACGGCTTTTCGTCACAGACGACGGTATCGTATCTCTACGGCACTGAAGGCATCGGTAAGTTCGGCATGGGGCTCGTTGCGGCGGTCGGGAAGGGAAGCGAGCATCAGCCGCTATTCCTCAAGACCCACTACCGCCCGAAGACCGACCGAGAGAAGAAGGTGAAAAAGGTCGTGATCATCGGGAAAGGTGTGACCTACGACACCGGCGGCTTGAGTTTGAAGTCGAATGCCGATCAGGAGAACATCCATTACGACATGGGTGGTGCCGCGACAGCACTTGGCGTTTTGAAATTGGCCGATGCGCTAGGGCTTCCTGTCGAAATCGTGGTACTCACACCTTTGGTCGAGAATGCGATCGGTCACGCCGCGACGCGCCGGCACGACATCGTGAAGGCGTACAACGGGAAGACCGTTGAGATCATCGACCCCGACGCCGAAGGACGTCTGATCATGGCGGACGCAATCGCGTACTCCGAGCGGCATCTGCGCGCGGACTGTACCGTGACCCTAAGCACGCTCTGCGCGATGGGCGACCTTGGACCCGACCTTTTGAAGATCGGTATGGGGAACGGCCGCCTCGAGAAGAAGGTCAAGCGCGCCGAGTGGGATTCATGCGAGAAGATGCTTCTTCTCCCGCGCGTTGAACACTTCAATTGGGTCGACAACGAGCACGTGGGCGATGTGAGCGATCTTCTGCAGGAGCCGGGTAGCGTCTATTACCACACGGCCCCCTTCGTCTTCCTGTCTGACTTTTTCGCGTATGCGGAGCCGGAGTGGGTGTTCGTCGACGTGAGCGCCATCTTCGAGACCGACGCCGACAACTACGCCGCGGGTCCCGGTTTTGGCCTCAAGTTCGTTTGGCACCTCGTGAAACAGCTCGCATAGTTCTCTAATACGTTCGAATTACCCCGCAGTGACCCGCCTTTGGCGGCTTACTGCGGGGTTTTCTTTTCCCCAGGTTTGCTGTCGCCCGCCAGCGAGAAAACCGCTATAATGAGCCAATGCGGAACATAGCGCTTGATGTATTGACGTCGCCCGGTTGCACGCATTGCCACGAATTTTTGGAACATTGGAAGACGGTCGCCGCGAACTGGCCGAATGTGACGCTGAAGGAGATATCGCTTATCACGCCGGAGGGGCAGGAACTGGTGCAAAAGCACCAGATCTTCGCTTCGCCGGGGATATTGTTGAACGGCGAACTCTTCGCGACCGGAGGTGTGAACAAAGAGAAGTTCACCGAGAAACTAAAGGCGCTTTCCGCCGCATAAGATATTCATTATCACCAATATATGGAACAAACATCTGCAGGAAAGTTGAAAGCACTCATCGCGATCGCCATACTCGTCCTTGCGGTCGTCATCGGCATGGGGCTGTTTTGGTTCCTTTTCCTCGCTCCGCAGGTCGGTGCCGACGCACAACTCGGGCGCCTCGGGTGGTACCTCTTCTCATTCGCCGCTGGCCTCACGATGATCGTACTTCCGTGCACGCTCCCGCTCGCATTCGTCATCGTCCCGCTCTCGATGGGCCGCGGCGTGGTAAAGGGTCTCGGGATGGCGCTCTCGTTTGGCGCTGGTGTTGCGCTTATGCTCTCGCTCTACGGCGTCGTCGTCGCCCTACTCGGCCGCGCGGGAATCGACTTTCTTGGTGCTGGCGGCGAGGACGTGAAGAATTGGGTCTATTTCGTCGCGGGCATCTTCGCTTATCTTTTCGCACTGGGAGAGATCGGCCTCTTGAAAGTGCGCATGCCTTCCTACACCGGATCGGCACCCGACTTCATACAGAAGCGCAAGGACTACGTGAAGGCGTTCCTCCTTGGGGTGTTTCTCGGCAACATCGGCATCGGCTGTCCTCATCCTGCGACGCCGCTCATTCTGATCGAGATCGCGCAGGCGGGAGATGTCTTCTACGGCTGGACGCTCTTTCTCACACATGCGATCGGCCGCGTGCTTCCCCTCGTCCTCCTTGCGCTCATGGGAATTCTTGGCGTCAACGGTTTGAACTGGCTCATTGCGCGCAAGGACAGAATCGAACGCGCAACCGGATGGGCGATGGTCTTCGTTGCAGGATTCATACTCACGCTCGGACTCTTCTCGCATGACTGGTGGGTTAACTCCGGCCAGCACAATATGCTGGAAAAGATCACACAAGAACAGTGGTTCACCGGCCGGATTAACGCACAATTGGCGACGGAAGTCCCCCACTCCCACGGCATACAGGAAGGGGCGGGCGTCTTCGGTCAGCCGCTTCACTGGGGGAACTGGTTCCTTATTCTTTTGTGGGTCATTCCGTTCTGGTGGTTCTACCTTCGGGAGAAGAAGCGTGTGCTCGGCACGCCCGCACTGCGGATACAGAAGATTGAACAGCAAATGGCGCGCATGGAGGAAGAACGGCGCGGTCTTGAGGTAGCGCTCCATATTCCTGAAGGCGAGCAGGGGAACCGCATCAAGGAACTCGAAGCACAAGTGGACGGCTTGGTGAAAGAGCGTGCCGCCATAGAAGGGGCGACCCATTACGGACCCGAAGGCGGTCTCCGCGATGCGGCAACACAGAAGTATGAAGAAGATTTGCTCCATCTGCGCCGCAACTGGTATCTGACGCTTACCGCCCTTTTGATTGCGGTATTCTACGTGTTCCTGCCGTTCTGGTTCATGAATTTCAAAGGACTGGAGGGTCACGGAGACGCTCCTGCGGCGGGCATGGGGAGTGTGACCAAGGTCTCGGACGCCATAAAGGCGATTGACGCGAGCGGGGCGAGTCAGCCGGTCTTTGACGAATCGATGCCACACACACACTGATCGTCTTTCCGCGGGAAACCTTTGGTATACTATGTTTTATCGTAAACAACGAAGATTCATGACAAAAAAGAGTACATTCATGCACATTGCCGTATTTGCCATGCTCGCCGTTCCGGCGGTCATTTTTGCTCACGGGGGGGTAGAGGACGGACATGTTGAAGATGCTCTCGTTGAGACGGTCGCCGTCACAAGTACCGGCGGCTCCTCGGCGCTCTTGCTTCCGTTCTCACCCGCATGGTGGGGATTACTGTTCGTTTCGGCGTTTCTCACCACCTTGCTTTCTTTCGGCGTTGTGAAATTTCTGCACGTTCCGCCGGTTAAAAGCACGGATATAAGAGATAAGAAATAGGATTTAAGATTTCAATACAGAATTAAAATTATTCTCTTCATTCTGAACTCCAAATCCTAAATCTTATCTCCTATCTCTTAAATCCGCATTTCACATGAACAAATATCTTATATTACTCATCGTCTTGGTCGGCCTTGTCGGCGGCGGTATCGTTTACCGCAAGTTCCTTTTGCCCGATTCGCAAAAGCCGGTCGACACCGGTATCGTGCGTGAAGTGACGGTGAAGATATTGAAGAACACCTGGTCGTTCGATCCGGAGGTGATCGACGCGGACTTGGGTGACACACTCAAGATGAAATTCATCAACGAAGACGACTACGACCATGGGCTCGGTATTGATGCATACGGCGTTTCACAGCGTATTCCTGCGCGGACGACCGTCGACATCCCGCAGTTCGTCGTCTCGAAGGCGGGCGACTTTCAATTCTACTGCTCGGTATCTTGCGGGGAAGGCATTGTCCAGAGCGGAGTCTATAAAGATACAAAGCGCAGTCACTTCAACCAGATTGGGACCATCTGTGTACACAAGACTCCGGGTGACCGCGTCTGCATGAACTCGGGACCGACCGCCGAAACACTCAAGGCAAGCGAAGAGGCGGCACTCAAGAACGCGCCGTCGCCCAATGCGCCTATCGCACCGACACCATAATGCATCCAAGGGCAGCCCTTAAGAAACTTCCCAAAGGGCTGCCCTTGGATTCAATTTAAGAACATATCATGCAAAAAGTCATACTCAAAGTGAAAGGAATGCACTGCGCCTCCTGCTCGGTCCTTATCGACAAACTGGTCGGGAAGCAACCGGGCGTGCAGTCGGTATCGACCTCCTACGGCGCCGAGAAAACGGCAATTGAGTACGACGAGACGAAGATCGATCTCACGAAGATCGACAAGTTCATAAACCAGCTCGGATACGACCTCATCCGTCCTGACGAAGAGTCCTCCACACTTGAAGAAGAAGAGGCCAAGGAGGGAAGAAAGATCGAGGAGTCGAAGCGCCGTTTCTTGGCCGCGCTCATCCTCGCATTCCCGATTGTCTTCTACTACATGTCCGTGCACATGTTCAATTTGACGCATGTCCACGAACTCTTCGACTTCATGAACTTGGGCACACCTCTGGCCGCAGACGGGAGCATCATGGGATATATGTCTGTTGCCGTGCAATGGATATTCTGGCTTGTCGCAAAACCCCTTAAATTCATTGTGGAGTTGTTCGGCATCGACCCCGCCAACCCGCCGCTTCGCATTGATTTGAACTGGATCTACTGGATACTCTCAACGCCGATCCAGTTCGTCATCGGCTATCAGTTCTACCGCAACTCCTTCACCTCCATCCGCGTCGGCTCGGCGAATATGGATGTCTTGGTCGCCTTGGGCACATCGGCGGCCTATTTCTACAGCGTGTTCGGCTTTCTCTTCTTCAACATCGACCATCCGTTCTGGGAGTCGACCGCAGCACTTCTCGTCTTTATCTTACTCGGACGCTACGTGGAAGCCGTTGCGAAGGGTCATGCATCGGCGGCAATCAAAGAGCTGATGAAGCTTGAGGCGAAAGAGGCGCACGTCGTTCGGAACGGCGTCGAGCTGACGATACCGGTGAACGAACTGGTGGTCGGCGACGTCATCATCATCAAACCCGGCGAGAAGGTGCCTGTCGACGGCACCATCGTCGAAGGGAAGACGCATCTTGATGAGAAGGTGGTGACCGGAGAATCGTTCCCCGTCTCGAAGACCGTGGGCGACCCCGTGATCGGCGCAACAGTGAATCAGGAGGGACTGATCCGCGTGAAGGCCGAGAAGATAGGCAAAGACACGCTCCTCTATCAGATCATTCGCATGGTGGAAGAGGCGCAGGCGCGCAAAGCTCCCATTCAGGACTTGGTGGACAAGATCAGCGAATATTTCGTCCCTGCCGTTGTTTTCCTTTCCGTACTCACTTTCTGCGTTTGGTACTTCTTCTTTGTTCCCGACCAACTGCGGCCCGCATTGACGAAGATGATCGCGGTCTTGGTCATCTCCTGCCCGTGCGCCATGGGTCTTGCGACCCCGACGGCCTTAGTGGTCGGGATTGGTCGGGCGGCGAAGTTCGGCATCATCTTAAAGGGCGGCGAAGCGCTGGAGAAGGCATATCGCATCACCGCGGTCGCATTCGACAAGACCGGCACGCTCACCATTGGAAAACCCGTGGTCACCGACTTCGAAATGCTCGACCAATCGCTTCCGATAGCAGAGGCCATCCGTCTCGCCGGCTCACTTGAGAAAGGCTCCGAACATCCGCTCGCGCGCGCAGTAGTGGAGAAGGCCAAGGAGGGCGGGAAGACGATCGAAGATCCCAAGGATTTCGAGGCGGTCTCCGGCATGGGTCTTCACGGCAAGATCTCCGGCAGGGAAGTCGCTATCGGGAATCAAAAGTACATGGACACCCTGAAGATCGCGACGGGGGCGCATGAGACGCTCATGACACGGCTTCAGGAAGAGGCAAAGACCTCGGTCTACATGGTCGTTGACGGCAAGCTTGTCGCCATCATCGCCATGGCCGATGCGCTCAAGCCCCACGCAAAAGAAGCCATCGCAGAATTGAAGCGCATGGGGAAAGTCATCATCATGATCACCGGAGACAACCCGAAGACCGCCGCCGCCATTGCGAAGCAAGTCGGCATCGACCGCTTTTTGGCCGAAGTCCTTCCACAGGAGAAGGCGGATAACATCAAGAAATTACAGGCCGAAGGGCTCAAAGTGGCGATGGTGGGAGACGGTATTAACGATTCACCCGCTTTGGCACAGTCCGACCTCGGCATCGCAATCGGCTCGGGCACGGATGTTGCCATCGAAACGGGGGAGATCATCTTGGTCAAAGACGATCTCCGCGATGTGGCGACCTCGATCCAACTTTCCTCAAAAACGATAGTGAAAGTGTGGCAGAACCTCTTCTGGGCGTTCATCTATAATGTCGTCGCTATTCCGGTCGCGGCAGGCGCGCATTTGATGGTCACACAAACCGCGGGACACGCGGCGGGCTGGGTCATTGCGTTCACCGATAAGCTGGGTGGACTTGGTCAGCCGATATTAAACCTCTCGCAGGCCACCTTACGGCCCGAAATAGCCGGTTTTGCGATGGCCTTCAGCTCGATCTCGGTCGTCCTAAATTCGCTTACCCTCAAACGCTACGTCCCACCGATTGAAAAAGTGATTATGAAGACAACAAAGGCCGAAGCGAAGAAGTGACACAATTTGGACGGGAAAGAAAATTTTTATTCTTACACCTAGTCATGCTCCATGAGTTATAGATTCACAAGAATTGCGTGGGTGATTGTCGCTGTCGCGTTGGTGGCAGTAGGAGTTGGTGGATGGTGGTACTTGAATCGGTCGAACGAGTTTCGGATTATCGCGGCACCAGACGGGACACGAGTTGCATTCGGGGGGGCGAACGTCAAGCACATTTCCGGAGTCGTACCATTTTCAGTAGTTTTTGTTTTCCAGCCGTACGGACCGGGTGAGGATGAGAGATCATCGAGACCTATTGATTTTGGCGACGGAAGTTCCGGGCAGATGACAACATCTGATCCTTCAGGATATGGCTGTGGACCTACTGCAGACTGTCCGCCCGCCGATCACTACGCGAGCCATACATACTCGATTCCCGGGACATATACAGCCATTCTTTGGGAGGGAGACATGAAACGTGGTACAGTGGTAGTTACGGTGAAGTGAATTAACATAAAAGTAAAATCTTTGAATATTTTTTGTCAACTATTTGCTATCAACTAATAGCTAGTGACTAGCAACTGACTACTATGGCAATACAGAAATTACACATGGATATTGAAGGAATGCACTGCGGCGCGTGTGCGACGGGTATTCAAATGGTGACGGAAGGCGTGGATGGGGTTTCGAAAGTGTTTGTTTCCTATGATGCGAAGAACGGCGATTGGGAGTATGACGACGCAAAGACGTCAAAAGAGAAGATCGTGAAAGAGATCGAGGCGCTCGGTTATAAGGCGAAGTAACAAAAATCCGCCCCGCGATGCGGGACGGATTTTTGTTTGGGAAATGCATCGAGGGGTTACTACGTCGAGCGAGGAGCGCGAGAATATGTCTTCATATTCACGACGTCCGAGCGACCTAATTTTGTTTACAAATGGAAGTACTCTCAGTGGTGCGACGACATGGACAAAGGTCAATGCCGCGCGGCTCTGCCCCAGGGTCCTTTACTCGGGGATAATACCCAAAATCACCGGTTTGTTTTGAATGTTTCACCTTGCCACTGAGCCATA
>MHLS01000008.1:10916-17208 GCA_001819095.1 Candidatus Lloydbacteria bacterium RIFCSPLOWO2_02_FULL_54_12 | reverse complement strand
ATGCTCCGATTATTTACCTACAACGTGATGGTTGTTTGGCGTACCGCATGAACTAGGATGTTTTCTACAGAGCAGGTCAGGCACTGTTTATTGATACCTCGTGTCGCTTTTTGATGAATAACATGTTGTCCTTGCATTAATTTCAAAATCTGGTATACTCTCCCGAAGGGGTGGTCGGTCGGTGATTTCTCTCGATTTTTTCTTAATAAAAAAACAATAATTTATGTTCAACAAAACAACGGTAGCAGTGTTGGGTGCACTCGTTTTTCTCGGTGCATTTGTCGGTGCCGCGAATGCGGATCACTCGTGGGGCGGATATCACTGGGCGCGGACGGCGAATCCGTTCGCACTTTCGCTCGGCGACAACCTTTCATCGGCGTGGGATCCTTACCTCGTTACTTCTTCGGGCGACTGGAGCGCTTCGTCGGTCCTCGATACGAGCGTGGTCCCCGGTACGGCGCTCCGGCACAAATCCAAATCCGCGAGTTTGGATTGCTCGCCTGTCGCCGGAACGGTCCAAGTGTGCAATAAGACCTACGGCAAGAAAGGCTGGCTCGGCATCGCCTCTGTTTGGGTTTCCAGTGGACACATCACCAAGGGCACCGTGAAGATGAACGACACCTACTTCAACACGGCGAAATACAACACGCCCGCATGGAGGAACCTCGTGATGTGTCAGGAGGTAGGACACACAATCGGGCTCGATCATCAGGATGAGACGTTCACCAACCTGAATCTTGGCACCTGCATGGACTATACGAGCTCACCGGCTTCAAACCAGCATCCGAATGCACACGATTACGAAATGCTCGAGACGATCTACGCGCATGTTGATAGCGTCGCCACGGCACTCACCTCGACAGCGAGCGCCTCGTCGGACGAAGGCGACCGCCCGAGCGATTGGGGCCGCGCAGTGAGCAAAGTCGGTGAAGACAAGCCTTCCCTCTATGTGAAAGACCTCAAGAACGGTGACCGCGTCTTCACGTTCGTCGTGTGGGCGAACTAATTTTTCTTAGAGGTACTCCTCTTAGAAAAATGCGAGTACCCTTGTGGTGCGAACTAATTTTTCTTAGAGGTACTCCTCTTAGAAAAATGCGAGTACCCTTGTGGTGCGAACTAATTTTTCTTAGAGGTACTCCTCTTAGAAAAATGCGAGTACCCTTGTGGTGCGATCTAATTTTGCTTGCAAAATGAAAGTACCCTTGTGGGTACACAATAAAGCGACGTTTCACCGCATATATATCCTGGCCGAACACGAAAAAAGGACCACCGCGAGGTGGTCCTTTGCGTTTTCGGGTGACCCTGCCATTCCTCGGAAGACTGTTTGCCAAGAGGAAATCCTGCTATTATTTCTTTAGGACCGCCGTTCCTCTCGGGTACCGACTTTTCCGACCGCTCCATTCTTTAACAGCATGCGGTAATGTAAAGAACGTCAGCCCGTTCGGTCCCCACTGCAGAGCGGACGGGACATTCAGCGGGCTGAGCCGGGCGTTCTTTGCTGGAAAAGAATCGGCCGCCGCCGATACGGTCTTAAGTGCAATCCTCGCGGCAGAGCCGCGAGGCATTAGCACGCCAGTAAAAAAACAATGCTGAAAAAAGATCTCATCAGGCGATTGCGCGAAATAGGGGTCATCGTGAACGAACCGGTACTTTTGCGCTCGGGAGTCACCGTTGATTTCTATTGCGACATGAAAAAGGCGTTCGGCTATCCGGACGTGCTTGACGCGTTGGTTGAAGAGGCGGGGAAGTCGATCGGCGGGGACATCACGTGCATCATCGGTTCCGGTTACGGCGGCGTCCCGCTCGCCGCGATCCTCTCCTTGCGGTATAAACGCAACTTCGCACTCTTGCGCGAACGTCTGAAGGAGCACGGAAGACAGAGCCTCTTCGACGGTTACGTACCGACGAAAACCGACTGCGTACTCATTGTCGACGATGTGCTGACGACCGGATCGAGCGTGAAGGAGACCATCAGTGCGCTCAAAACGACCTCTGCCACGATCGCGGGTGCAGTGGTCTTGGTCAAACGAGGCGAGGTTGAACTTCCGGTGCCGTTTACCTACATTTTACATATTGACGAACTGCTCTAGGACCGACTTTGCCGGCCCCTTGAGGCGGTCCTCTTGTGCGTTTCAGATGTGCATATTTTGAGTAGCAGAAGACCGTTTTGCGTATTACAATGAACGGGAATCCGCTAATACCAACAACACAATGAAGAATCCCATCTTTTTACGTAAAGGGCTTTTCACGGCCACTCTCGTTCCGTTGCTTGTGTTTCCGCTCGTTTCATTTGCGGCAATTAGCTATACGCGTTCTCCGGAGGGCGCTTCCGTGACCTCTCCGGTCACCGTCACGCTTTCGGCGGGGAGTTTCGCCGACTTCGGGTTGAGTACAAATGTGGATCGCTTTTATATTACCCTCGATGACGACTTCAATCCCCGCACCGAATGTTACCCCGTATCGCAGTTTCCGGTCACCGCAACCTTTCACCTTCCTCCCGGCGACGTGGTGAAAGGAGTCATGATCGTCGGATTCACGAATTTCTGTGAGTCGGGCGACGAACCGTATTATCTTGAGGGCGACGGGACCGGTGCTATTTTTACCGTTTCCGGAGCAGGGAGCGTCGCGTCACCGTCCGGCGCTTCGGTCACGGCGACTAAAGCTTTACCAATTCCGCCCAAGACCCAAAGTACGGTGACATCCAACACGGTAACGGTTCCGGTCGTTGGCGGCGCAGTGCCTGCTTCCGGCAGTGTCTCAGTGCCCCTTCCGATCTCGGCGAATACGGCGACCCAGTCGGGTTTCACGCGCGACCTCACGCTCGGTTCGACTGGCGTTGACGTGAGGGCGCTTCAGGTGTGGCTCAACACGCACGGGCATATCGTCGCCGGAAGCGGTGCGGGTTCGCTCGGCAACGAGTCGAATTATTTCGGGAAGTTGACGCAGGCGGCCGTGGCGAAATTCCAAACAGCGCGAGGGATAACCCCGGTGGCGGGTTACTTCGGGCCCAAAACTCGTGCGGCGATACAAACGCAATAATTCGACACCGGTGAAGTACGAGGAAGTTCAAAACATGGGAAAAATGCAAGGTGGAATCTTGAGCATCAATTCTTAAGGTTCCACCTTGTATTTTGACCGCACATTTCAACATCATGTCGTTCCCAGAAAGAATATTTTTGTCACGCACGAATGTTTTCGTATCCACCATCCTCTTTTTTTTGTCTGCACCATTTTTCGCTTCTGCGGCGATAAACTACACACGCGTCGCGCCCGGTGTGGTCATTCAGTCTCCGTTCACCGTCACGGTCTCGGTGGACAGTTTTTCGGATTACGGGTTCACGCCGGGCGTCAACCTCTATTACATTACGCTTGACGATGATTATAATCCACATACGGAGTGTTTTCCGTCGACGCAATTGGAGGCCAATGCCTCGTTCGACGTACCCGACGGGGATCCGGTGAAAGGCGTCATGATCGTCGGATTCACGAATTTCTGTGAGTCAGGCGACGAACCGTATTATCTTGAGGGCGACGGCATGAGTACCGCCTTTACGGTGACCGGATTCTCGAGCTCGGATCCGGTCATCGCTTCCGGTGGCACATTGGCATACCGCCCGGAAGTGACTGTGACATCTCCGAGGGGGGAGAATTATTTTTCTTCTGCGGTTCCCGTCGAATACTCGTCCCTCGACAAGAATGACGAAGGGACCGTGGGCGGGCACCCGTTCGGCCTTTCGACGACGCCGGTCAGTGTCTATTATTCGGACCACATTCTCGACTGGAATCACACGATCATCGACCCCGCCGACAAAACACCGATTGTAAGTCAGTTGCCTCCTTCGGGGTCGTATACGTGGAAGATCGGCGATCTTACCCCTGGGAATTTCTACCGGATCATCGTTGACGCCATCGACAAGGTCGGCGAGATCGGCGAAGATGTTTCGGACCTCTTCACGATTGACCTCGCCCTCCCGACATTCGTTGTTAAGGCGAGCCCGTCGGTCGTGACCGAGCTTGGAAAGGTGACGATAAGCGTCGACCCATCCGAAGCGCTCCGTGAACCGCCGACACTCTCGGTCACCCAGAGGGGCGGCAAGGAGGTCGCGGTGCCGACACGCTGGAACGGCAACGTGTGGGAGGGCATATATGACGTGCTCCCCGGCTTCGACGGAACCGCGGTGGTCTCCGTGTCCGGTGTCGATCGAGCGGGGAATCGCGGTGAGACGATCCTAAGCGGCGGCAGTTTCAACATCGGCGTGAAGCCGCCCCCTCCGCCCTATATCGCCACACCCCAGAATAATTCCGTTGCCGCTTCGGAGACAATCGACGTTCGCGGCACTTCTCGGGATGACACCGAGATTATTCTCACACAAAACGGCACTCTTTCTTATTCTGCGAAACTTGGTGCCGACTTAGCATTCGTCGTCAGTAACATCAAGCTCAACAAAACGATCTCACACGGCGAGAACATACTCTCCGTTGTCGCTCGCGACCGGATCGGCATCGAGAGTGAGCCGGTCGTTCTGCGTGTATCGCTCAACACGAAACCGAGCGTTCTTCTTGAGCGACCTGCCGCCCAAAGCGTTCTTTCGGGCACATCAACTCTCCTTTCCGCGAAGGTGTCCGACGAGAACAAAGACCCTGTATTGCTCCGATACGAAATGCTCCCGCTCGTGTCTTCGGGTGTTTCCGGAGGAGAAAATGCGGAATGGTTCTCGTTGGGAGAGACCGTTTCCGGCAAATTACTTATTGACACGACGGAACTCCTTGACGGACAGTATCTCTTGCGTGCGGTCGGGAGTGACGGTGCAACGACGACCACATCGTCTACACGGAACGTGAGCGTGAACAATCAATTGCCTTCTATACGCTTCGACGACGGCAGACGCACGGTCGTTCCCAGGGGATTTGCCACGGTGCGCGGAAGCGTTTTTGCTCCCGATATTCCCGGTAGCCGCCCGACGATTACGGGCTTAGAATATAGCCTCGATCGCGGGAAAAAGTGGTCGGCGCTTGTCGCGTCGGACGGCACGTACAACTCGTTCGAAGAGCGGTTTGCCGCCACGATCGCTTTTTCGGAACCCGCCGAAGGCATGCACGAGATACTTTGGCGCGCGACCGACAGCCGCGGTTTCAGAGTAGTGACGAGCCATCCGGTCGTTGTCGATACGGTTCCGCCGAAGGCGCCGGTCGTACTTTTTCCCGAGAACGGTTCGTTCCTAACGAAAGAGACGGATGAAGACCCGAGAAAAGAAGGGCTACAGTTCACGGCGAGAGGCAAAGCGGAGCCGCGGAGTATCGTTACCGTAACTCTCGCCGGACGATCCTTTACGACGGAAGCCTCATTTGATGACGGCACATGGAAGCAGGCTCTCGATATCAGTGAGCGGGGGGAATACGAAGTGACCGCCGCCCTGACCGATGCCGCCGGAAACAAGAGCGGGAAGACCTCGGTCGAGATCACCTACAACACGCCGCCCCAGATCGTGTTCCTTAGTCCAAAAGAGGGTGGCGGAGTGCACGGCTCCTTTCTAGTGCAGTATCTTATCAAGGATCCCGACGGCGATTGGATCCGACACGATCAGGTGAGTTACGGTCGCGCCGGCGGCGCGCCGGTGTTCATCATCGGCGACCTTGGCGAGAACTCTTTCCTTTGGGGTACGACGAAGCTCGCGACAGGAAAGGATTACTACCTTCGGATTGATGCAAGCGACGGCGTTGCGACGAGCACAGAGACGATACTTATTTCCGTCGACAACGGTGTGCCGACGATCGACGCATTTTCGGTCCAGCGAACATCGTTCGCCAAAAATGGAGTGCTCATGGCGTCAGGAAGCGCAAGCGATGACCTTTCGGGGGTTGAGTTCGTTGAATACGCCATCCTCAAAGAAGGGGAAGAGTTTTTGGTCCCCATTCCGTACGGGATGATGGAGAAGACCAAAGAACGCGAACTGGAGAAAAAAGCGGAAGAGATGGCGGCTAGGTGGCAGAAGGGCTCTATCGTCTCGGGGTCATTAAGCAAGAAGGCCACGTGGAGCATCAAGGAGCCGCTCCGTATCGACGACGGCGCGCATCGTCTTTTTGTGCGGGTGGTCGATGCATCCGGCAACGTCTCGGCGGCCAAAGAGGAGCATTTCGTCATCGACAGCACCCCGCCGCGTTTCGGGAGTTTGTCGCTTTCGTATCGCAAAGGTGCGATATTCCCCGTCGGCGGCCGTTTCACCGTCCCCGCCGGAGCCTCGGTCGCCGCACTAGTCTCGCTCGAAGGAGACGCGACGAAAGCTGAAATTTC
>MHLS01000008.1:9412-10883 GCA_001819095.1 Candidatus Lloydbacteria bacterium RIFCSPLOWO2_02_FULL_54_12 | reverse complement strand
AACGTCCGTCACCATCATCGCAACCGATAAAGCGGGTAACGCCGGAGAAGAAAAGGATGTCGCACTTATTACTGTTGTGCCCCCCGGCAAGATCACCTACCGCGAAGGCTCCGAACTCCTACCGGCGGGAAGGAAGACGGTCGGCGTTCTTGTTCACGATCCGGCGAGGGATAGTTACTCAAGCTGGAAAGGGGCGTCGTCCCTCTACGGAGACACCGTCGACCTTGCGGACGGTGCGTACATCCTCGCGCTTCCCCGCGGGACGTATCGGCTCGTCGTTTCAGGGCCCTCGCTCACAGAAGAAAGCACGGAACCGTTCACTCTTTCCGAGGCGCAATTCGTCACCGTCGACCTCACGCTTGATAAAGTGAAAAAAGAGAGTTTCTGGAGTATAATAAAGGCATGGTTCAAGAAGAAATTCAGCCAAGAGTGAAATGTATCCAAGGTACAACCTTGGAGAATCGATTCTTAAGGTTCCACCTTGGATACCGGCGAGATCTCGGGCTACTCATCTGGTAACACCAAATATATGTCTCGCAACATCACCGTAGGAATTTGGATAGTCGCCGTCCTCGCCGCTCTTCTCCTCCTTGTGCGCTACGGCGGGGAATTACTCCGCCCATTTTTAGGCGAGTCTTCTCCTCTTCCGACCGCGCCAGAAGACGGTTCGTCGGCCCATGCGGCGGGAAGTCCGGCTCCATATTTTGAGCTTTCCGACCTTTCCGGCGACCGCGTGCGAATCTCCGATTTCGCCAACACGCCGGTCCTACTCACCTTTTGGGCGACGCAGAGTACCGATGCGGCCGATCAGATCAAGATCCTCGACGACTGGCGGACGGCTCACGGTGACGCGCTCCCCACGATACTTTCCGTCAACAGTCAGGAAGACAAAAGCGTGGTTGCGAGCTTCATCGGGCGCGGCGGTTATGCCGTACCGGTCCTACTCGACACGGAGGGAGCCGTGGGGAGAGCATACGGAATTCAGACGCTCCCCACGTCGTTTTTCGTCGACGGCGAGGGGGTCATCAGGGAGATCTACGTCGGGATCATGAGCCAACAGATGATCAAAGAGAAATCAGAGCAGTTACTGCGTTAGCGGCGGCCGGCATACAAGGTGGAACCTTAAGAATCAATCCCCAAGGCTCCACCTTGTATGCCGAGAGGGTGTATACTAGATACAAGAAACTATAAATACTAGGTAACAGCAAAATAATGTCGCTTCCTTTCATCATTAACAACCTGCATTTTACCGTCGAGATCGTCGGTGCACTCACCTTTTTTGTCATGGCGTGGCTTGCGGCGGACGCTTACGTGGTCGGGCGCCAGTCGCGGCCGCTCCTGCGCGTGTTCGGTTTTTCGCTCGTTGGTGTTTCGCAGTTGATCCATGCGCTTACCGTTTCGGACGACCTCTACAGTTTGCTCGGCGCAGTCGCTTTTATCCTCGGACTCATATTTGTTATCGGGAGCTTCT
>MHLS01000008.1:0-9393 GCA_001819095.1 Candidatus Lloydbacteria bacterium RIFCSPLOWO2_02_FULL_54_12 | reverse complement strand
ACGCCGCCTGCGCAAGCACCTGCCGTTCTGGTCCTTCCGGCATTTGCAAGCATTTCGCTCTATGTTGATTCCCTGACGGCCTTACTTCTTTGCGTGGTCGCTTTCCTGTCTTTCCGACAGCTCAAAAAAGAATTCGACCGGTCGCTCCAGTTCTTTTGGATAGGCTTTTTCGTACTATTTCTTGGCGTGCTCGCCGCGCTCTTTTGGAAAGGCCAGAACGGTTTCGTTCTCGAACACCTCCTTCGACTCGCGGGCTTTCTCCTTCTCTCGGTGTGGGTCTGGCAGTATCTGCAGTTGCGCCTTCGTGAGAGTGTTGTGCTCATTTTCATCTCCCTCACCCTCCTTATTTCGACCATCGTGACGTTGGCTTTCTCCTCTATCCTTATGTCAAAGATCGAGGCCGAGACGAGATCGTCACTCGCGATCGACACCAAGGTCATTGACCTTGCCGTCGGCGGTCTCTTGGAGGAGGCGCGCGCGAAGGTCGAGCTCTTGGCCGAGCGGGGAGATATTACGAATGCGCTCACGGAGAAGAATGCCGCAAAGTTAGCAGTGCTCTTAAGCGACGCACTTTCGGAAGAGAAGCTCGGATTTCTGCTGGTGACCGACAAACAGGGAACGGTGGTTCTGCGTGCGCACGCGCTCTCGCGGTACGGGGATTCGATTGGAACGGAGCGTGCGGTGGAAAGCGCCCTGACCGGTACGGTTTTTGCCACCATTGAGTCTTCATCTGCGGAGAAATTCTCGATCAGGGCGGCGGTCCCCCTCTATCAGAAGGGGACGCTCATCGGCGTTCTTGTTGCAGGGTTCCCTCTGGACAACGTGTTTGCGGACAGGATGAAGAAAATCACGGGGTTGGAAATGTCTATTTACGAAGGTGAGAGCGTGGTGGCGACGACGGCGCTGGGAGAGGACGGGAGAAGCAGGCTGTCCGGTATCGCCGTCGACGACCAATCGGTACGGGAAGCGGTGTTGGAGCGGGGCGGCGCCGCTACTGCGCGCGTGGAGTTGCGCGGGGAGGAGTTTTTGGCGAGCTATCTCCCCATCATAAGCGGTGACGGCAAGATCGTCGGAATGTTCTCGGCATCGAAATCCCAGCAGGAGATCATCGCGCTTGCCAATGCCACCAACCGGCTCACATTAGTCGCGGTCATGTCCCTTCTTCTTATTCTTGCGCTCCCGTTCTACTTCCTCACGCGCCGCCTCTTGGGAGATGAAATATAACGGCTTGGGCACGGAGAGGATTGGCGTGATAAGCCGCGTGACGGCACCGCCCTTCTCCGATGTACAGGCCGGGAACGCAATGAGCAATACAGCATGGAACTTATAGCCGACTTCTTCCAAAGGTTCAAGGCGCCACTTCTCGTGTTTGCGGGCGCCGTTGTTCCGCAGTTAGCGGTTTTTTACGCTCTACGCGCCTCTCCTCTCGGCAAAACGGCACTTCAGGACCCCCTCATGTTCTTCGTACTCTGGGCGGTCGTCGTCGGCTTCTCTGTGCTCACGGCATATTTTTATTACCGGCTCTACGCAAAAAATCCGATAGCGTGCTTATATTTTGCGAGCGTAAGCGTTTTTGTGTTTACGGTGACCTACGTTTTTCATGGAATAGCGATGCTCATGATCTCACATGACCCGTCACCACGGAACGGGATGCTCTTCGACATTGCGGAGCATTACGGACTTTTTCTTTCCGCACTTTTGTTCGTCGGAATGGTCCTCCCCTTCAGGGCAGAACGGAGCTTTCTCTATCAGCATAGAAAAAGGATATACCTTGGCGTGGCCGTCCTGCTCGGAGCGGCGATTGCTTTGGTGTACGCTTCGGAGAGCGTCGTGCGGGTATTATACGGGGCGACGGACGCCGTCGTCGTCATGACGGGACTTGTCCTTATCGCGGCGGGGCTTTTCCTCGCCTACGATTACTCTAGGAGCCGCAATCTGCTCAACTTGTATCTCATTTTTGGACTCACCGTGATGGCGGGTTCTTGCTATCTCCCGTTCTACTATGCGGAATGGGACCTCCTCTGGTGGTATTTGCACCTGGTATTCCCGGTGGGTTATACCGCCATTTTTATCGGAATGATCAGTTACGAAAGAGGCGACCTCGCGTTAAGATTATTTTTCGGCAAAGTTCCTTTTTACAAAAAGATCGGCACGAAGCTGGCGCTGACGATCTTTTTCGCCGGACTGGTCCCGCTCCTCACGATTGTTGGGCTCATGTCCGTGAGCGCGCCGAATGTGCTCGGACACCTTTTCTTTGGTGAACCGGTGTCGTATGCCGTTTTTATCGAAGACGTCGGATCGTTCCAACTGCTCATTTTTCGGTTTGCGCTCGTGATAGCACTGCTCTTCGTCTTGTCCGCCTTCTTTTCGTTTTATTTCGCCGGAAGGCTTGTACTCCCGCTCAAAATGTTGAGCGAAGCGGCGGATAAGATTGCGAGAGGGGGCGAGGTTATACGAGTCGACATCGGGACCGGCGACGAGATAGAGGTTCTTGCGGAGTCGTTCAACAAGATGTCCACAGACCTTAAAAGGCTTCACGTCGGAATGGAACAAGAGATCGCGGCAAAGACCGCTGAATTGAGTAAAAAGGTCGCCGAGACCGACGCATTGGTTGCGTCGCGAACGGTAGAGCTGGGCCAGGAAAGAGCACGCCTCATCGCCTCAATTGACAGTATTCCCTTCGGTTTTCTTATTGCGAATAATGACGGTCGCGTTCTTCTGGAAAATCGTATACTGTCGGACCTTTTTCAGTTGGATGATAAAAAGGTGAACACGGTCTGGGACATCGGCGACCGTTTCGGCAAAAAATTTGATCTTCGTGCGCGGGTAGAGGAGTGCATGAAGGGAAGAAAGGTCTGTGAGATAAAGGAGATCCTTTTCGGGTCCAAGTTCCTTCGCGGCATTATTGCTCCGATTATTACAGGTGATGACTCCAGTGGGACTATCGGCTACGTAATCCTTTTTGAAGATATTACGGAAGCCAAAGTGCAGGAGCGTTCGCGCGACGAATTCTTCGCAGTTGCCTCCCACGAGCTTCGCACTCCGCTTACCGCCATTCGCGGCAATACGGCGATGCTTCAGGACATGTACAAAGATCAGGCGGTCGACGCGGACGTGAAAGGCATGCTCGACGATATTCACGAAGCCAGCGTGCGGCTTATTGCCATTGTGAACGACTTTCTTGATGTTGCACGATTGGAACAGGGCGAAACGAGCATGAAAAAGACAAAGTTCGACATTGCCGAACCGATAGAGGAGACTCTGCGCGACATGAAGAACCCCGCGGAGCAAAAAGGTCTTACGCTCCGCTTCAACAAGCCCGATAAGGTGCTTGAGGTCACGGGTGATAAAGACCGGTTACGGCAGATACTCACGAACCTCGTCGGCAATGCCGTCAAATTCTCGCCCAAGGGAGTCATTACTGTTGAGGTCGAACTTGAGCCCAAACAACAGGTCGTCAAAATATCCGTCAGAGACCCCGGTATGGGCATTTCCCCGGAGCGTCAGGCGCTCTTGTTCCACAAATTCCAGCAGGCGGGTGAGCAGGTCCTTGCGCGGGATGTGACACAGGGGACAGGATTGGGGCTCTATATTTCCAAACTTCTTATTGAGCGAATGGGAGGTACCATTGGCCTTGCAAAAAGCGCGCAAGGAGAGGGGAGCACCTTCTACTTTACGCTACCGATAGCTTCGTGATAAAATACTGGTGCGAGGAGCGGCATTATTTTGGTTTATCAGAAAAAAAAGACTGAATTATGGCAAAGATATTCATGGCGGAGGACGATCCCCTGATGATACGGATGTACGAACGCGCTTTTAAGACGAGCGGTTTCGAGTTAGAACTTGCTTTTGACGGAGAGGAGGCGTCGAACAAGCTTGCAAAGGCGGACCTTCTGCCGACGGCGATCATACTCGACGTGATGATGCCCAAGAAGAACGGTTTCGACGTGCTCAAGGAAGTGAAGCAGAGCGAAAAGCTCAAGCAGATACCAGTCGTTATGCTCACGAACCTAGCCGGTGCCGCCGATGCAAAGAAAGCAATGGATCTCGGCGCCGCGATGTATCTCGTCAAAAGCGAACATAATCCCAAGGAGATACTGGAGAAGATCAAAGAAGTGCTTGCGAACGCGGGGAAGGGTGGGGCGACCAGTACTTCCCCGACCCCTACAACCTGATTACGATTTTAAAAAATACAAGGTGGAACCTTAAGAATCAATCCCAAAGGTTCCACTTTGTATTTTTTTGCTGCTTTCGCTAACTTTTTCGTCACGGTGAACGTGTCGAGGTCGCAGTGTCCGACGGCGGTATCTTTGCCAGTTCGGGAATAAGTGCCGCGATCTCCTCGCGCGTTTTGAACCCATAGTACGGCTTTCGGTCGATGACAAGGGCGGGGAGTCGGTTCTCCAGCTTGTAGATCGCCTTCAGCGAATCGATGACCGAGAGGTCGAGGTTGAAGTCGAATGCATAGACATGAAGGGTGTCGTACCTTTCCCGCATGCTCGTGAGTACGATCCCCATCTTTTCGCACTCTGCGCAGTCTCCTTCGTTGGAATAGAAGTAGAGTATTGAAAGCGGCTTTTCTCCGCATTGTCGCGTTCGCTCGCGCAAGAGCAGGTAGTCCTTGATCTCAAGCAGGGAATAGTATTTCTTGAGCCCCACCACCTCCGTATCGTCGGCGCCGCGCTGGTCTTCCATGTAGGAAAGTCTTCGCGCGAGCGCGTTCAACTCGTTGATGAGGAGCGGACTTCCTTCTTCCCCGACTTCGCATGCGGCGTCGGCGAGGAGCGCATATTGTATCTCCGACTCGAGGATATTGCGGTCGATATTCTCCTCGATACTTTTAATCTGCGCGATACGTTCGTTGTTGAGGTAATCGGAGAAGAGAAAAATGGTCCCGAAGATGAGTGCGGTGATGGCGAAGACGAAAAGATATTTTTTCGGGTCTGCACTCATGCGGTGTAAGTTCTTAGGACTCGTCCGCCAATAACTTCCGAGTTATTGGCGATGACGGTCCTTTGTGCCACGTTCATACTCTATCGATTTATTTATGGGCGGGGCCTTGGCGTTCAGCGCCAGCGAGCCTCCTTTGCGGTCACAAGGTTGTAGAGCGAACGGACGAGCCAAAACGGCGCGATAAGGCCGTACAAAAAGACGAAATACACCATGTCGAGCGAAAGGTGCAGACGGTGCGTCGCCATACGCCCTCCCATGAGGAGGAGAAAGATGGTCACGGCAAGAAGAAGATAGATGACCAAGCGGCGGAACTCCAGATTCATCGCGAACCAGTCGAACCGGAACCACGGTTCGGGTAAGGAAAGTCCGAGCGCGGAGTATATCGTGTATTTCTCACGGAAAAAAAGAAAAAGATTGTCGATGTAGATCGCGCTGAAGAAAAGCGCGATGAAGATCGAGGCGAAGGCGAACGGCATGGTGAGGAGGCCGAGGTTGCCGTAGTTTTTGTTGAGGAACATGTGCCGGTACCGGAAGAAGACGTTCTTCAGAAAGCCCGAGACCCAGCGCACCCTCTGGCGATAGAGCGCGCTCGGCGTCTTGGGGGAGACCGTGTACACAAGAGCGTTGTGCGCGTTCTCGATCTTCATGCGCCGCGACTGCATCCGGAGCGCCATTTCCATGTCTTCGGTCTGAAACCCCTCGACGAACTCGCCGATAACATCAAAGATGTTCCGACGGTAGATGGAGAAAGGTCCCGGCGTCACGTAAAGACCGTCGAGGCGGCTAAAGATCTTTCGCGTGAACTGCCCGACCATGTACTCTGCGGATTGTATGCGCTGAATGATGTTGTCGGGCTTGTGGATCTGCACCGACGGAGTGACCGCCATCACCAGGGGGTCCTCAAAGCAACGGACAATCTCCTTGAGTGCGTTCTCTGCGACGAAGGAGTCGGCGTCAAGACAGCCTACGAGGTCGGTTTGGGCGCGACGAAGCGCGAAGTTAAGCGCGGTGTACTTCCCGCCGTTCTCTTTGGTGAAGACTTTCACCTGCGGAGAGTTGAGGAAACGGTTCGCGACCTCGAACGTCCCGTCCGTCGAACCGTCGTCAACTATGAAGATTTGGAGGTGCTCCTTCGGGTAATCCAGCGCAAGGAGGGAGAGGACGGTAGCCGCAAGGGTTCGCTCCTCGTTCCATGCGGGTACGACAATGGTCACGGAGGGGTATTTGACCGGCGTGGTCGGGGTAGGCGACGCGAGGGCGAATTTTGTCCTGTCACTCACGTAGGTGGTAAGCAAAAAAACCTCAAAATAGAGGGTGAGAAAAAGTAATACGTAGATTAGTGCGCTCGAATAGGGTTCCATCGTGTTCTTTGCTCCCGTCAAGGGAGCGATTCGTTCATAAGTGTAACGCTGAAATAGCTATAAGTAAAGTCATATTTTGGGAAATCCTGCAGTTTAACAATAGGAAAGTCTTATTGATGTTGACGGGAACGGGCATTTGGTGCTGTATTTGCACCACATTGCTGAAATAATACAATATAATTAGATACTAGTCAATGACACCTGACACAAAGTAGCGGAGGCGGTCTACGATGACCTGTTGAAGAACAGAAATTTATGGCTAAAAATATGTTTATTTTTGACATTTTATCCTCATTGCTCAAAATTGAGTGCTCTGTACAATGCGGGGATGCCACTGAAAGGCAAGTGAATCGTTGACTTTATGCTATATCTATGATATAATATAAATCCACGGAAGCATACACCGAAGCCTCCATATGACGGCGGAAAGGCTGCAAAGGAGCGATTATCTCTATGAAAAATACCCAACTCATGGCCGACGGGGAGGCGAAACGGAACGATCCATCGCCGCTTTTTGTGGCCCTTTTTGTATTTGCCTCCTGCTTTTTGCCGGCTCACGCGTCGGCTGCGACCGCGTACCTGAAGGAAAACGCCCCGAGGTTGATTGAAAAAACGGAAAGGGCTTACGGAGGGCTTATTGATACCGCCGCACTCACGTACGAAACGGACCCCCACCTCATCCTTGCGGTGATCGTCGTCGAGTCCGAAGGGAACCCGCGAGCGCTCTCTCGTAGTGGTGCAGTTGGGCTCATGCAACTCATGCCGGGTACCGCAAAAGCGCTCGGCGTGACGAATTCCAAAGAACCGCTCCAGAACATTCTCGCCGGAACAAGGTACCTCAAGGAATTGGAAGAAGGGTACGCCTTCATCAATTCGTCCGACGAAGCGCTCGTCGCCTATAATATGGGTCCGACGCGGGCGAAGCGCTGGCTCCGCCGCTACGACCCGGAAGACTACCCCTATGTAGCCAACGTACTCTATGTCTATGGGGTCATTAAAGAACGCGAGCTTGCCAAAGAAACGGAAATGTTTAGAACGGTGCGACTGGCCGGAGAGTTCGCAGAAGCCGTTCTTGCGGCACCCAAACCGATTATGGTGAAGCCACGCTCGCTCTCGATGGCGGAATTCCCGATGAACATCCCGTCTGCAAGGAGAAATTTGGTACAGACGAAAGACTAGCGGAGCTTGGTCTCAAGTTTAATAGTGCCGAGTTGGCGCACGCGCGCGTACGGGGGATTGAGATGATTTTTTAAGCAGAAGGCTTTCGCGAGCGCGTCTTTTGAGAGGGGAGTTGGCGCACGCGACCTCAAACGGGGTAAACTGTTGAGCAATGAGCGAAGTGAGTATTTTTTCGGCACTGTTGGGCGGGATACTGACCTTTCTTGCGCCGTGCACCCTTCCGCTTATCCCCGGGTACATCGCTTTTATCGGCGGAACAGGAGGAACCGGAGAAGCAACGGGGGGTAGCACCGCGCGCAGGAGGGTGATGGCGAACGCTGCGCTTTTTGTGCTCGGTTTTTCCGTTGTGTTCATCGCATTCGGTATGGCCTCGGGTGCGCTAGGTAAATTCCTCGTTCTCTACAAAGTACTCATTGCTCAAGTGGGAGGAGCGGTCGTCATTTATCTTGGCCTCACGCTTTTCGGACTTGTGCCGTTGCCGCGGTTTTCCGCGACCGGAGCCGGACGGCTGATGGGGACGCTTTCCCCGGGCTCTCGGTCGGGCGCCTTCCTCCTCGGGTTCTTGTTTGCGCTCGGGTGGAGCCCCTGTTTAGGGCCTATCTTGGGGACGATCCTCCTTTTGGCTGCGGGAGGAGGAACGCTTTGGTACGGTGGAGCCCTCCTCGCCATCTACGCATTCGGCCTTGCCCTCCCTTTCCTTCTTGTGGCATATATCTACGGCACGACATTCTCTTACGTCTCCCGTCTTGAGCCCTATATGCGTTTTACGCGGATCGCCGGAGGGGCAATGCTTGTTCTTGTCGGATTCCTTCTTTTGATCGGTCAGTTCGGCATATTGAATGCGTGGGCGGGTCGGCTTCTTGACGGCAAGCTTTTTGATATACTGCTTACATACACATGACGCCGCTCAAACGACCCCTTCTTGTCCTTGCCCTTCTCGCCGCTGTCCTCGTACCGGGCGTTCTCTTTGCCGAAGCGGGGAATGCGGGTGTTCCCGTGGAGCCGCTCTGGTTCTCCAAGGACCCGTTCTTCGTCGGCGACGACGTCGTCATCTATGCCCCTCTTTACAACTCGAGCCCGTATCGTTTTCGTGGGAACGTTTCGCTTTACGACAACGGAAAGATTATCGGCGTCGAGGATTTTCTGCTTTCTCCCGACGGCGGGTCGGCCATTGCCGCCTTTCCGTGGAAAGCGACGGGGGGCGAGCACGCTTTTTCGCTCGCGGTCATCGACGGCACTTTCTTCACCGATAATAAGAATTTCATCGACCTGCCGATATCGGGCAAAACGGCGACGGAGATCCGGCGTTTCGTCGAGAACAAACCGGCGGCCCCCTCGAACGGAGAAAGTTCAGTTGAGAACGGCGCGGAGCCCATAAAGTATTTGAGCATGGATATCCCCAAGGCGATCATTTCGGACGCAGTGCCGATCTTGGGCGGTATTGAACGGTTCCGTATCGATCAGGCAGAGAGGGCCATACGCGGGGTCGATGCGATTCAGTCTACGATCGTTTCGGGATATACCGCTACGTCGACACCGAGTACGGCAACGAGCACGGAGGCAGTTGGTCCGTGGGGGACGTTCGGTGAAGGATTGGCGGACGGCGACTTTTTGCGCACTCCGTGGGAGTATGTAAAACTTTTTTTCGTTCTCATCTATGAGTTTTTTACGACGAATGTGTACGCTTTCTACATCCTCTTGTGTTTCGTTGCTTATAAGGTCGTTCGGGGAATATTTGCCCTCTTCTTTTAGTTAGTGGGGGTGTTTTTCAATAATATGGACCCCGTTAGAGGTAGCGAACGCGAAGAAAATCTCTCAAAAACAATAGACCAGTCCCACAATAACAACGCACACTCCACCGCCGCCAACACGGCGGTGTTTTACGTCACTTGCACATGGA
>MHLS01000007.1 GCA_001819095.1 Candidatus Lloydbacteria bacterium RIFCSPLOWO2_02_FULL_54_12 | reverse complement strand
AGAAAAAGGGTACAAAAAACACCGGGGAATAAACCGGTGATTTTGGGTATTATCTCAAAAAAAATACTTTCGACGTTTGTTCTGCTGGCTTTGTTCGTCCCCAGTTTTGTGTCTGCGCAAACTGCGTCGACCACCACGGTGTCGGTTGACGTTGCCACCTTGGTCGCCCAACTCCAGGAGCAGATCAAGCAACTTCAAGAACAACTCGTCGAACTGCAGCAGGCGAACCCCCTTGCTTCCACCACGCCGGAGTTTGTGCCGATCAACGAGTTGACGCAGACCTTAGTCAGGGGAATGTTCAGCGAGGAGGTCAAAGAGCTTCAGAAATTTCTCGCACAAAATCCCGAGATCTACCCGGCAGGACTGATCACCGGCTATTTTGGCGCCCTGACGGAACAGGCGGTAAAAAAGTTTCAGGAAATGAACGGCTTGCCTCCGGTGGGCATTGTCGGCCCACTAACGCGCAGTTTGATCAACGAAGCGTTTGCAAGTGGCGGGGGCGGGGACAACGCCTCTGCTTTGCCAACAATGCAGGCTACGCCACAGGAGAGTCTCGCGACCCCTGCTCCCACTGGTACTGAAGCGAGCGCTTCTACGGCGGCGCTCACGCAAACCTCGGAGGCGGTGACTGCCGCGACCCCGACGACAACCCCCGTGGTAACGAGTGTCTCTACCGCTCCAGTAGTTTCTGTCTCAACCGGCTCTTATTACGCCCCCGGAGGTACGTACACCCCGACCATGACCTATGTGAGCGAGCCGACCCCGCCACCACAGGAGAACACCTCTTCGACGTCAACGGCAACCACCACGCCGAGCGAAGTGCCACCCCCACCACCGTCACCGTCCAGTGACACCATCGGGCCTACAATCACGAGCTTAACCATCACGCCGGTAAGTACGGTCATTGGAGGGTCGGTCTCTTTCAGCGTGACGGCCGAAGATCCTTCGGGGGTTAGATCCGTTGTGTACGACATCAAATACCCCGGAAGCAGTTATGTCCTTCGACCGAATTGCAACTTGAACGGGGTCATAAGCGGAACATGCGGATTCGGCCAACCGATCGACGACGGCATCCAGAACCCGAGTCTCCTCGGTGACTACGTCATTCAAACCGTACGGGCCACTGATGCACTTGGTAACGTTGCCACATACTATCCTGACGGCACGGTCACCAACGGCGCAAGCACGACACACACACTCACCATCCCCGCTATCGCGATTTCCGCGCCGTAATAGCGTCGGCGTCACTTTTGAGCGACAGAGGATACCCCCCAATTTGGGATAAACGGTCGAAGTTGTTTTCCGCTGACCCCCCTTCACCGCGTGGCTTTTGCGCCAATTTGTGAGAAAATCGGGTTATCCTCTTTATGTCCAACGACGACATTCGCGCGTTCTACGACCGCACTATGCCCGAGAAATTGGGCGATGACTACGAGCATGCGCGGTGGTTCGCCGACCCCCTTCGAAAGGCGGGATACGATCTGACGAAAGGCGCTATCGAGCGGCATGTGACGGGCGACGACTCGCTCGAGCCGGTGCGCATCCTCGAACTCGGTCCCGGCGCGGGGACGTGGACGAAACTTCTTCTGGCGCGTTTTCCCGATGCCTACTTCGACCTCCTTGATATTTCCGAGGAAATGCTTGCGCGTGCGAAGGCCGCCTTGGGCGCAAAAGAGCACATACGCTACATCACGTCGGATGTCATGCAGTGGACGCCGGAAGGGAAGTACGATTACTTTTTCTCATCCCGCGTCTTGGAATATATCGACGACAAGAAAGGATTCTGCGTGAAAGTATTCTCCGCGCTCGAGCCGGGCGGTCGCGGATTCCTCATCACCAAGATGCCCCACTACGAGCGTGAGCGTTTTCTGGGACGCAAGACAAGTCAGTTTCACGGGGGGCAGATCGCACCCGGCGCCCTTTGTGACGAGCTCCGCGCCGCCGGCTTCATCGACATTGATGCGTATCCGGTGACGACCAGTATTCCGCTCCTCCATTTTGCGTGGCTCAACCTCCTGTTCGGTAAACTTTTCGCCCGTTTCACGCTGGGACCGATCGGCATGTTCTTCGCGGAGTCTTATTGTGTGCTTTTTCGTAAACCGTTACCCGCACAAATTTTTAAGAATACAAGGTCGAACCTTAGGAATTAATTCTTCAAGGTTCGACCTTGTATTCTTAGCACATGATTATTGAATTGATAGGCCTCCCCGGCGCCGGAAAGACGACCTTTGCCAAGCATTTAGCGGAAGGCGGTGAGTGGTCGTTGGTGAAGGTGGGCGGGAAGAGCGAACTTCTTTTTTATAACGCGCTCTTTTTGGGCCGCCACCCTATAGTGTTTTTGCGCACGCTCTTTTGGCTCTTCCGTCACATCGGTCGCAGGGAACTTCGGTACACGAAATTCGTCAATCTCTTTCTCGTCCACAACGCCAAGTACATGAAGGCGGGGAAGTATCCCCGTGCCGTCATCGACCAAGGGCATCACCAGAACGTCATCGCTCTTTTTGACGAGCGCGTAGCGGACGGCGTGATCGATCGCTATGCGCACTCCCTCCCGAAGCCCGACCTCCTCGTCTTTTTTGCCGCATCGGACGAGGTACGCACCAAGCGTTTGAGCGGACGCGGTTACGGCGCGCGCGACGAGGCGGACAAGGAGTACCGCGAAGGATGGGAGGAGGCGCGCGGGGAGCATTTTGAACGCCTCTACCTTTCCCGCTCTCTCCTTCCATGTGCGACCGAGACCGTTTCGCCCGAGGACGAAGCGGACAAACTGAAGAAGATCGCGCACGCCCGTCTGTGGCACTTCGTACTTCACGGTCGCATGCCGACGGAGAAAGCGCATGGTCTTCAGATCGCGAAGACGCTCGAAGCATTCTTTCGAACGGAAGCGTATGCCGTCTTGTGGATCCCGCGCGGGGGAAAGGATGTCGCGACCGATATCGCGGAGTACTACGGGCTCGTGCAGCCCTTTCCTGTGCGCTCATTTTCCGCCCCGAACTTTTTGCGGCTTCCGGCCCTGTTCGGCCCGCTCCGATACTGGCTCGACGCCCTCTTTTTCTTCCTCCCGCTTCTCTTCACCCGCCTCGCGCGCGACGGCGTTTTCTCCACGCGCAGTCCCGAGCTGGCGTGGCTCTTCAAGGTGAAGGGTGTGTCGGCGTGGTACGAAGCGCATTCGTTTCCCGCGTCTAAAGAGAAGCTCCTCCGGTTCTTTCTCCGCCGCGTCGACGGTATCGTCGCGAATTCGAAGGGGACCGCCGATGCATTCCTCGATCACGGATTTCGCGATACTCACGTGGTCCGCAACGGCGTAGACCTGAAGCAGTTCGCGGACCTGCCGCACCAAGCCGCCGCGCGCGGCCTACTCCGGCTTCCACCCGACCGGACTGTCGTCATGTACGTCGGCACGTTTTATGCATGGAAAGGCGTTTTATTCCTTCTTGAAACGTGGCGAAGATATTTTTCCAAGCGGGAAGACCTCCTTCTTGTTTTGGTCGGCGGCACCGAAGAAGACCTCAAGAGATACGGTGGAATCGGTGCGTATCGTGCTTCCGAAAACGTCTTGCTCGTGCCGCACGTTCCCGCCGAAAAAACACGCCTGTACCTCGCGGGCGCTGATGTTCTCGTGCTTCCCAACTCGCGTATCACCGAAGAGTCGGTGCGCTTCACGTCGCCCATCAAACTCTTCGAATACATGGCGTCGGGGAAGCCGATCGTCGCCGCGGACCTCCCGAGCATCCGTGAAGTGCTTGCGGAGGGCATGGGGACGTATTTTCAGGCGGACAATAGCGAGGCGCTTCGCGGAGCTCTCGACGATGTGCTCCACTCTCCGAATGAGGCAAAACACATGGCCGATACTGCACGGAAGGCGGTGCGTCTGTACGACTGGGGAGCGCGTGCACAGCTCATGCTCAACATCGTGCGCGGACATTCGCGCGAACAGAGCGACCTCTATGCGCAGTTTGTGCAGACCTTCGTCTCCGGCGGCCTCGCGGCGCTCCTTAATCTCGTGTTGGTGTACGCGCTCACGGAGTTCTTCGGACTCTGGTATGTCGCCTCGGCGTTCGTGGCATACGTGGTCGCGTCGCTCCTCCGATTCCTCTGGCTCAAGTTCGTTTTTGTGGGCGGTGCGCGGAAGGTGTCGCGGGAAGCGGTGCTCTACGCCTTGGTGACCGTCTTCAATGTCATCGTGAATACGGTCCTCACCTATATTCTTGTTGAGCGGTTTCACCTGTGGTATATGTTGGTGCAGTTCGTCATCATCGCAGGGCTTACGGTCATCAATTTCGTTCTCTACCGGACGCAGGTCTTCCGCACGGTCACCGGAGTTTCCGAAAAGGGGCGCAACTGAATCGCACGAAATGGAGAGTGCGCGCACGGTCGGCCTTGCGCAAACGGCAACACAAACATGCATACGAAAATATTTTACCCGCCCTGCACCGTGTATTGTTGGAGGCGCTCATTTGTGGTATATGATGAATGACGATCATATGCAGAAGATTTCCGTTATCACGCCGGTACATAACGAGGAGGGGAACATCGCCATTTTTCACAAGGAGGTGTCCGCCGTCCTTTGCTCTTTCGCTCCGGAAAGCGAGATCATCGCCGTTGACGACGGTTCCACCGACGGAAGTTGGAAGGTGATGTGCGAGATCGCAGGGAAAGATCCGCATTTCAAACCTATCCGTTTTCGCGCGCACTCGGGGCAAACGGCGGCACTCATGGCCGGTATCCACTACGCCAAGGGCGACGTCATTGTTTTGATCGACGGCGACCTTGAGAACGACCCCGCCGACATACCTCTCCTTATGAACGCGCTCGAGTCGGGTCCGTACGACATCGTTTCCGGCTGGCGCAAGGAGCGCTGGAAGGACAAAGGACTTTCGCGGCGCCTTCCGTCTGTCATTGCGAACAAGCTCATTTCCCGCATCACCGGACTTCTCCTCCATGACCACGGATGCACGCTCAAAGCGTACCGCCGCGAACTCTTCGACGGTGTGGAACTCTACGGCGACATGCATCGCTTCGTGGCCGCATATCTTTCTTGGAGAGGGGCCACGGTGACGGAAGTTCCCGTGCGACACCGCCCGCGGCGGTTCGGCGCTTCGCACTACGGCATCTCGCGCACTTTCCGTGTCCTCCTCGATCTTGTCGTCATCAAGTTCCTCAATTCGTATATGACGCATCCGATGCGCTTTTTTGGCGGCATCGGATTCCTCTCCTTTCTGGGCGGCCTCATCGCGGGAGGTGCGGCGGTCGTCCTCAAACTCCTTCATCTCAAGGACTTCGTCGAGACGCCGCTCCCGATATTCTCGGCGCTTCTCCTCATCGTCGGCGTGCAGATGATCGTCATGGGTGTCTTGGCGGAGATGCTGACGCGGACCTACTACGAATCGCAAGGTAAGCGTACCTACGCGATCAAGGAGAAGGTAAATTTGGATGTAGGAGATAGGAAATAAGAGATAAGATGTAAGAGATAGGATTTAAGATTTAAGAACGGAAAATGAGCGGAACCATCAGAGATTTCACCGACCTCTTGGCATGGCAGGAGGGGCATGCTTTGGTACTGGAAACCTATCGGCTCACAAAAGCGTTCCCAAAGGAGGAGGTATTCGGGCTCGTCAGTCAGATGCGTCGCGCCGCCGTCTCAATCACGTCGAATATTGCGGAAGGATTCGGCAGACAGGGTTACAAAGAGAAGGTACAGTTTTATTACGTTTCCCAAGGGTCACTCATCGAACTCAAAGACCAGCTGCTCATTGCTCGGGACATTAAATATCTCACCCCCTCCGAATATGCAGATATTTGTGCGCGGGCAGACAAGACGCACAAACTTTTGCAGGGCCTCATCACCAAGTCGAAATCGTTCATTTCCAAATCCTAAATCTTATCTCTTATCTCTTGAACTATGTGTGGTATCACGGGCTTCGTCGGGAAGGGAAGTGAGGGCGACCTACGCTCCATGACGGAGTCGCTCAAACACCGCGGCCCTGATGATCAGGGTCTTTACTGCGAGAGTGGTGTCGGCTTGGGCCATGCGCGGCTCTCCATCATCGACCTTTCGCCGACAGGACATCAGCCGATGTGGAATAAAGAACGGACGCTCGGCATCGTCTTCAACGGCGAGATCTACAATTTTCTTGAACTGAAAAAAAAGCTCGCGGAGGGGGGGCACCGTTTTTTGGGGAGTTCCGATACGGAGGTCGTCCTCGCTTTGTATGCGCGCGACGGAGAAAAGTGTTTCGAAAAGTTCGAAGGTATGTTCGCCATCGCGCTCTACGACAAGGAGAAGAAGAAACTTCTCCTCGCCCGAGACCGCATGGGAAAGAAGCCGCTCTACTTCGGCATCTGGAACGGGACGCTCGTGTTCGGTTCCGAGGCCAAGGCGCTTTTGCGGCATCCGTCGGTGAAAAAGGACGTCGATCTTGCCGCGCTGAACGCCTACTTCGCCCTTGATTATGTTCCGACGCCACTTTCGATCTGGAAAGGAATGGCAAAACTTGAGCCGGGAACGTTCCTTGTGTATCAGAACGGCGCCGTCCGAAAGGAATCTTTCTGGCAACCCGACTTTAAGGAAAATCATGCGGGTGAACGGGAGGCGCTTGAGGGGCTGGAGCGGCGAATGGATCGCGCGGTATCCGACCGTCTCATCGCGGATGTGCCGCTCGGCGTCTTTCTCTCCGGCGGTCTCGATAGTGGTGCGGTCGCATACTACGCGGCGCGTGCGAAGCGTGCCCTAGGCGGCAAATTGCATACGTTCTCTATCGGATTCTCCGAAGCGGACTTCGACGAGTCGCGGTATGCGAGGCGAGTCGCGGAGCACCTCGATACCAAACATCATCACAAGGTCCTTTCCGGAAAGGATTCGCTCGCCATCATTCCCGAGGTCTTGGAGTCGCTCGACGAGCCGATGGCCGATGCGTCAATCGTTCCGACCTATCTTCTGTCGTGCTTCACCAAGGAGCATGTCACCGTCGCTTTGGGCGGAGACGGGGGAGACGAACTCTTTGCGGGCTATCCCACGTTTCAGGCCGAGCGGATGCTCTTTCTCTACCGCGCTCTTCCCAAGGCGCTTCGCCGCAAGCTCCTCGCGCCCTTGGTCCGTGCGCTTCCGCCGACGTTCAAAAACTTCGGTCTGGAGTTCAAGCTGAAGAAATTCCTCGAGGGTGCGGAAGAGGAGGGAATGGCCCGTCGGCACGCGCGTTGGCTCGGGACCTTTGGCGAAGAAGAGCGATCGCGTCTCTTCCTAACCGACGCATGGCGTGAGGCGGGGAAGGAGAATGCGTACGCGAGCGCCGAGGCGTACTTCGCGGAGTGCGATGCGGAAGATCCGCGCAATCGACTTCTTTGGATGTATCAGCGCACGTACATGATGGATCAGGTCTTGGTCAAGGTCGATCGCGCAAGCATGCTCTCGTCGCTTGAGACGCGCGCACCCTTCCTCGATCGTCGCGTTGTCGAGTTCGCGGGCCGTTTGCCGTACGCGTACAAGTTGCACGGCATGACGACGAAGTATCTCCTGAAAAAGTCGATGGAAGGAAAACTTCCGAATGACATCATTCACCGCAAGAAGCACGGATTCGGGGTGCCGGTCGGCCGGTGGCTCCGCGGAGAACTTCGCGGGTGGGCCGAAGGGCTTTTGGCCGTGGAGGGGAGTGAGGGCGATGGCTTCTTTGATCCGGCTTATGCACGAGTCCTTCTTGCCGAACATCTCTCCGGCAAGGCCGATCACCGCAAGAAACTCTGGAACATTCTCGTCTTTCTTGAGTGGCGCAGGCGGTTTCTCTGATTTGCGCCCCAATGCCGTAATTGCTACACTTTGCTTCATGTCGCAACCGGTTTACACGAAGCTTAATTTGGGTTGCGGTGAGGACAGAAAGACGGGGTATGTGAACCTCGATCGTTCTCCGCTTGTCCATCCCGACGTTCTTCACGACCTGAACACGCTCCCATACCCGTTTCCTGACGGGTCATTCGAGTTGATCGAGGCGTTCCATGTTCTCGAGCACCTCGATCGTCCGTTTGACGTGATGCGAGAACTCCATCGTCTTCTCAAGCAGGACGGCGTACTGCATATCAAAGTGCCCCACTTCAGCCGTGGCTTCACCCACACGGAACACACATGCGGATTCGATGTAACGTTCCCGTTGTATTTTGACAAAAATTTTACTAAGTCGGGGTACTACGGCGTCGACTTTCGTCTGGTCTCCGCGCAACTTCACTGGCTAACTTTGGCACATCTCCTTCCTTACATGGGATATGGGCCCGCTTCGGTGTTTTTCCTTAAGCTGGTGGACAAGGTCATCTCTTTTTTCGCGAACCTCTCTCCGTATGTTGCGAGCCGCGTCTGGTGTTTTTGGGTCGGTGGTTTCGCGGAGATTGAATTTGTCTTTAAAAAAAGTAAGTAAGCGCTACTTGCGTCTGCATATCTGACAATAACGCCATGTCATCACACGATCGCTTCGGCTACGAATGGGACAAGTACTCGCAGATGACCGACCGCTATGAGCGGCAGTTCCGTAACTGGACGTTTTACCCCGTGACGCCGGATGACTGGAAAGGAAAACGCGTCCTCGACGCCGGATGCGGAATGGGCCGCAACAGTTATTGGCCGATGAAGTGGGGTGCCGCTTCACTGGTCGCGTTCGATTTCGACGAGCGCTCGGTGCTACGCGCCAAAGAGACACTCAAAGAATTTCCGAATGCGGAAATACATTTGAAGAGCATTTATGACATAGACTGGAAGGACGAATTTGACATCGCTTTCTCCATCGGTGTCATTCACCACCTAAAGGAGCCAGAGCTTGCTCTTAAGAATTTGGTCAACTCACTTAAACCTGCCGGCCTTCTCCTCGTCTGGGTTTACAGCTACGAAGGGAATGAATGGATCGTCCGATTCGTTGATCCCATACGCAAGAATATCACCTCGAAACTTCCGGTATCGTTGGTGCACCTCCTTTCCTACTTTTGCTCGATCCCGCTCTTTCTCTTCGTGAAGATCTTCCGCGGCCCGACGAAGTATCTCGAACAGCTTGCGCTCTTTGACTTCTGGCACGTGCATTCGATTGTGTTCGACCAGCTCCTTCCTGACGTTGCGAATTATTGGAAGAAGGACGAGGTGCTCGCACTTGTTTCCGGACTGTCGCTTGTCGATGTCGTCGTTACGTCACCGCCGAATCGATCGGGTTGGATCTTGAGCGCCAAGAAGAACTAAGGGGCGCATCTCTCGTGCGGGATTACCGCAAAGCACATGCTTTTCAACTCCTTCCAATTCCTCATCTTTTTCCCCGTCGTCACGGCGCTGTATTTTCTTTTCCCCCATCGTATCCGATGGGCACTCCTCCTCCTCGCCAGTTGCGTCTTTTACATGGCCTTCATACCGGCCTATATTCTCATCTTGGCCGCGACCATCGTCGTCGACTATTTTGCAGGGATATACATCGCCCAAAGCGAGGGAAAGCGGCGGAAGTGGCTCCTCATCCTCTCCATCGTCACTAACGTCGGTTTTCTTGCTTTCTTCAAGTACTTCAATTTCTTCGGCGCAAATCTGAACGCTTTGGCGGAGTTCCTCCACTGGAACTACTCTATCGAGGCACTTTCCATCGTCCTTCCCGTCGGACTCTCCTTCCACACCTTCCAAGCAATGAGCTACACCATCGAGGTGTATCGGGGGGTACAGAAGCCTGAACGGCACTTCGGTATCTATGCGCTCTACGTCATGTTCTTCCCCCAGTTGGTCGCCGGACCGATCGAGCGGCCGCAGAATCTCCTGCATCAGTTCCGTGAGGAGCATCGGTTCATCCCCGAGCGTGTCGTAAGCGGTTTGCGCCTCATGGGG
>MHLS01000006.1 GCA_001819095.1 Candidatus Lloydbacteria bacterium RIFCSPLOWO2_02_FULL_54_12 | reverse complement strand
GCTCCGAAGAGAAAGAAAAAGGGTACAAAAAACACCGGGGAATAAACCGGTGATTTTGGGTATTATCTCTGAAAGTTATCTAAAAACTGAAAACCCCCTTAATCCAGAGAATACCTTGAGTCCTTGAAACCAAAGAGCCGCCTGCAAGGAGTGGGAGCAACGCGTGGGTTTAGTCTCCAAAACTAAGCCTGTGTGGAAAAGGAGATATCACTTTCCACAACTCCCAAGCCTTGCAGGCGGCTTTTTGTCTTTTTAGGTCAAGCGCATCGCAGTTTGCGATGAGATGCGAGGCGCGTGACACCAAGAACGACCAACTTCCTCAAGGTCTCATATTTTTCTGAATCAGTTTTCGAGGAGAGACCTTTCAAAGCCAAGGACTCACCTCGAAAACTACAATGCCGTTATCGACGCAATCGAATCTCCCGGGCGAAGTTTCATAATTCTTGACCCCTGCGTCGAACGCCCCGACACTGCTATCTCTTTCAACGGGACGCGGATGACCTGACTGTGTTTGGAAATAGCGACCAACTCCCCTTCCTGATCGGGCAACACCATGCCGGCCACGACCTTCCCCGTCTTCGGAGTGACATTCGCCGTCTTGATGCCCGAGCCGCCGCGACCTTGTGTTTTATATTCCTCCATGTCGGTCATCTTGCCGTAGCCCTGTTCGCTGATGACGATCAACATCGGCTTATCATAGATCCAGCGCACCACGTCGGCGGTGACGATCTTGTCGTCGCCTTTCAACTTCATCCCGCGTACGCCGCCGGCATTCCGCCCCATCTCGCGAACATCGTCCTGACTGAAACGGATGGACTGGCCCTTCGCGGTCACAAACGACACGTCGTCCTTGTCCTCGACGAACCGTGCGGCGAGTAAAAGGTCTTTGGGTTTCAATTTGATGGCGAGCAAGCCCGAACGACGCACGTCTTTGAAAGCGTCGGCGGCGGTCTTCTTCACCGTCCCCCTTTGCGTTACCATCAAAAGCGAGAGCTTCGCGACCTCCTTCACCTCGCGCGGCATGGCAAGCATCGAGGTCACATGTTCGTCGGCGCCTAGGGGAAGGTAGTTCATGATGGATTTGCCTTTCGTGGCGCGGCGGCCTTCGGGAAGTTCGTACGCCTTGATCTGGTAGGCCTTGCCTTTGTCGGTGAAGAAGAGAATATCCTCGTGCGTCGAACAGGAGAGGAAGATGGTGACGAAGTCCTCTTCTTTCGTGTCGAGGTCCATCACGCCCACGCCGCCGCGCCGCTGGACGCGATACTCCGCCGGATCGGTGCGCTTGATGTAGCCGCCCGAGGTGAAAACAAGGACCGTTTCTTTCTCCGGAATGGTGTCCTCGACGGAGATCTCTTTGACGCCTCCTTTCACGATCTTGGTGCGGCGGTCGTCACCGTATTTGTCTTTGACCGCGATGAGTTCGCTCTTGATGACGGAGAGCATCTTCTTCGGGCTCGCGAGGACGCTTTCAAGTTCGATGATCTGCGCCTGCACGCTCTTCAATTCGTCTTCGATCTTCTTGCGCTCCAAGCCCGCCAAACGCGAAAGCTTCATCTCGAGGATGGCGACGGCTTGTCGGTCGGAGAACTTGAACTGCTTCATCAAATTCACCTGTGCGGTCGGTGTATCTTTCGACGCCTTGATCGTTTTGATAATAGCATCGATGTGGTCGAGCGCCTTCTTCAGGCCGAGGAGGATGTGCTCGCGGTCCTTCGCTTTGTTCAAGTCGAATTCGGTGCGGCGTTTCACCACGACTTTGCGGTGCTTGATGAACTCTTCGAGAAGCGACTTCAAGGAAAGCGTCTGGGGCACGCCGTCGACGAGCGCGACCATGTTGTAGTGATACGTCGATTCGAGTTCAGTGTGGCGATAGAGATAATTCAAGACCTTCTGCGGTGGGACGTTGTTCTTGAGATAGGCCACGATGCGGATGTCGCCTTTGGCGGATTCATCACGCAAGTCTTTGATCCCTTCGAGCTTCTTCTCATGCACCAGCTCCGCGATCTTCGCCAGAAGTGTCGCTTTGTTCACACGGAACGGAATGCTCGAGATGACGATCTCCGACTGCCCCGCTTTCTGTTCGACGATCTCCGCCTCACCGCGACAGATGACACCGCCGCGACCGGAAGCATACGCATGGCGCAGGTCGCTCTTGCCGTACGCGAGCCCGCCTGTCGGGAAGTCCGGCCCTTGGATGAATTCGAGGAGCTCTTCGGTCGACGCCTCGGGGTCTTCGATCAAGTGCGTGAGCGCATCGACGACCTCGCGGAGATTGTGCGGAGGAATGTTCGTCGCCATACCGACCGCGATGCCTAGTGTGCCGTTCAACAAGAGGTTGGGAACGACCGACGGCATGACGACCGGCTCGTTGCGCGAACCGTCGTAGTTGGGGCGGAATTCGACGGTCTTCTTCTCAAGGTCTTGAAGGACTTCGCCCGCGATACGTGACATCTTCGCTTCGGTATAACGGTAGGCTGCCGCTCCGTCGCCGTCGATCGAGCCGAAGTTGCCTTGCCCCAAAACGAGCGGGTAACGCATCGAAAAAAGTTGTGTCATCTTCACCATCGCCTCATACACCGACGAATCGCCGTGGGGATGGTACTTGCCGAGCACGTCACCGACGATGGTCGCGGACTTCTTGAACCGCGCGGAAGCGGTCAAGCCCGCCTCCTGCATCGCAAAGAGGATGCGGCGGTGGACCGGCTTCAAGCCGTCGCGGACGTCAGGAAGTGCGCGGTCGACGATGACCGACATCGCATAGTCGATGAAGGAGGTGCGCATTTCGGTCACGATGTTGACCGGAAGAACGCCGGAAGTGCGTACGGTCGTCGCAACGTGCTTCGGTCCGTCGTTACTTTGTTTCTGTGGTTTCTCTTTTGACATATTGCGTCGGTAAAAAACTAATCACTCGTCGTCTCGGCGGGCACCTCCTCGGCCGGCTTCGGGCGAGTATGGAGCTCGTTTTCCTCTACGACACCGCGAAGATCTGCGGGATAGACGATATCGCCCTCGACGACCGACGGTTCGATATTTTCGTTCGCATTTCCGGTATCAACATCGGCCGTGGCCTCCTCGCCCAAGGAACGGAGCTGTTCGATCGTGTCGTCATACGTCGCGACCGTCGACTCTTTGGCGTGGCCAATCGTATCAAAAACGACATCCCAAGGCGAAGAAGCGCTCGCCGCCATATTCTCCTCGGCGAGCGTAGGACTCGCATTAAAGGAATTCCACCAAATGGCCGCGATCAAAAACGAGAGCGCAAAGGTCGTCCCGAAAGCGATGCGCTTGCGCACGTGGATAGGTTTCGCCCGTAGTTGATCAAGGTAGTCCAACATTGTTGTCATGTTACGCGTGAGAAAGCGGTTCGAGAAGGACGACATCACCCTCCTTCCCTTCGAGGTCCTTGCGCTTAAGCGTCAGTTTATCGATGCGCTCCGTTTTCTCCGCTCCGGCTTCTTTCAGAAAAAGTTTCAACTGCTTCTCGGCGCCGTCGTCCCACGCGAGCGGTATCACAATCTTCGCCTCAAGCGCGAGCATGATCTTCTCGGCGTCGGCCGGCGTCAAAAGCTCTTTGTCGCACACCGGAGTGAAGAGGATGTCGACCTCGCCGATGCCTTCGAGGATCTCCGCCGGAAGCTCCGGCGACGAAAGCGCGCCCAAAAAGCACAGTCGAATACCCTCGAACTCGACGGTGTAAATAGTGTTCAGTAATTTTTTTTCACCAACAGGTTTCGGCGAGAGAAATCCGGAAATGGCGATACCGCCGACCTCGTACTCACCCGCTCCGGAGATCGTGAAGGGGACCTTTTCCCCGTGCGAGAGATTCTCAACGCCGTTCATGTCGGGGTGATCCATCGACACGATGCCGACGCGCGCGCCGAAACGGATCGGTTTGTGCGACGAATTTTTGCCGAACGGATTCACTCCGATAACGGTGTCCCCTTGGGCAATTTTCACGAAATGCCCACCGTGGTAGGTGATGATCATCCCATTAGAAATAGAACGCGGACGACTTCGTCCCGCACCCCACTTTGCTAGTGTTGCTAAAATCTGCTTTCCTCATGTAAGTCAATTGAAACGCCATGTCCGCGATTTCTCACGGGACAAGTGCTCTTGAGTATAGCAAGTCTCCCATGAAATGGAAAGTGCAAAAGGTCTTGATATTACTGGGTTTTTTGGCATAATTCGCCGTCATTTCCGCGCTGTCAAAAACGGCAAAATCGCATGGAAGTAAGTACGAGGTGGAAGAATGGCCGAAGGTCTCTCCTTGGTTTTGCAAGGTGAGACCTTGGAGAAGTTGGCCATTCTTTCATCTTGTACTTCATCAATGCTTAAGGACCCACCTTGTATTTCAAACGTGGAGTTGCAAATTTCCTTCCCTTTTGCTAGTTTGGACGCACAACCGCATTTATGAGCACCGCTTGGGGTTACCCCGACCGAGGCCGGCATTACGCCATAGCTTCCGTCGATCCCAAACAGGTAGATACAACATATCTGCCCTTGTGCAGATTTTTCGTTGGAAAAACAAAAAACCACAGCTATGACAACAGCAACAATAGAAGAAGAGATCATTGTGGTCGGCGGGGAACATATCCCCTCTCCCGATCACGTGATGTCGAAGTACATGACCGAGATCGGCAAGTGTCCCGAGGAAGGCGAGATCATGGAGGGCACGGTCATCAGAGCAGACAAAAAATCGGTCTACATCGACCTTGCACCTTTCGGTATCGGAATGATCTACGGACGCGAGTACACGAACGCGCACGATCTCATCAAGCACATGAATCTTGGCGACAAGGTCGTCGCTAAGGTCGTCGAGCGTGAGAACGCGGACGGCTACGTCGAGCTCTCGCTCAAAGAGGCGCGACAATCGCTCATCTGGGCGGACGCGGAAGACCTCGTCAAGAAAAAGACAATCATCGACCTTCCGGTCAAAGACGCGAACAAGGGCGGCCTCATCCTCGACTGGCAGGGCATCTCCGGATTCTTGCCGGCTTCACAACTCTCGGGCGATCACTACCCGCGCGTCTCCGACGGCGACAAGGACAAGATACTCGAGGAATTGAAGAAGTTGGTCGGCGAGAAACTCTCGGTCGTCATGATCACCGCCAGCCCCAAGGAAGGCAAGCTCATCTTCTCGGAGAAGGAACACAACCAGAAGGAAAAGGAGGAGATCGTCGCCAAATACCACCTCGGCATGATTGTCGACGGCGAGATCACCGGCGTCGTCGACTTCGGCGCGTTCATGAAGATCGAAGAGGGTCTCGAAGGATTGATCCACATCTCGGAAATGGACTGGGGCCTCGTCGACAACCCGCGCAAGCTCTTCACGGTGGGCGACAAAGTAAAGGCACAGATTATCGAGATTAAGGAGAACAAGGTGTCGCTCTCGGTCAAAGTCCTCAAAGAGAATCCGTGGAAAGGCGCGGAGAAGAAGTACAAGAAAGGCGAAACGGTCCGCGGCGCGGTCATCAAGTTCAACAAGTACGGCGCGCTTGCGTCGATCGAAGAAGGCGTCGCGGGACTTGTGCACATCTCGGAGTTCGGGACGGAAGAGCGCCTGCGTGCATCGCTTGAGCTCGGCAAGACCTACCCCTTCACCATCACCCTCTTCGAACCGAAAGAGCAGAGAATGACCCTCTCGTTCGCGGGAGAAAAGAAGGCCTAGCGCACAATCAAACGACAACCATCCGTAATATACAAGGTCGAACCTTAAGAACTGATACTCAAGGTTCGACCTTGTATATGGGCACCGTCTGGTATTTCCGACGTGGTCGACGAACGTCGTTTCTTTCGTTATCATACGAGTGGAAACTCCTTTAGGAACTTCTGTGGCAAACATCGTCTTGGGCGGCA
Organism: Candidatus Lloydbacteria bacterium RIFCSPLOWO2_02_FULL_54_12; assembly: GCA_001819095.1. Classification (GTDB taxonomy): domain Bacteria; phylum Patescibacteriota; class Minisyncoccia; order Phycocordibacterales; family UBA6899; genus MHLP01. The sequence continues at coordinate 12,179 of MHLS01000006.1, read as the reverse complement.
TCTTCGTCGTCCTCGTATTGATCGGTTACGGGGTCATCTATCCCGAGACCGCGGGCAAGCCGTCGCGTACCCGACTCATGCGCGCATGCGTGTACTGCATCGTGTGGTCGCTCCTCCTTTCTACTCTTGTACTCTTCGCGACCGAAAGCGGCATCGCGGAAATGACCCCGCTCGCAACAATATTCTGGTCTTATGCCGGATTCATGGGCGCGGTGATCGGAGTGATCGGCCTCATCGGCGTCGCACTCATGTGGCTCGTGCAGAAGTCGGACCTGCCGCTCGGATCGGACGACAAAAACGCGTCCGAAAACGACCGCGACTGACGCAGAGATCAAAAAAAGAAAATCCGCCTCATGCAAGGCGGATCTTTATTTCTTGTGAACCCTTACGGCCTCTTGAGCACATCCAGGAACGGAAATGCGGGGCAGATCTCGTCGATGAGACCGTTCTTCCCGAACTTGAGTGCTTCCTCGGCATTGAGCCAGAGGTCCGTCTTTTTCACTTTCGCGAGGAGGTCCTGAAGGTCCATGCCGACGCGGTCGGCGATGATCGCGCAGGCCTGTGCGTTGATGCGCACCATTTCGGCGACGCGCTCTTCTCCTTGGCTCACCTCTTCTTCGAGGAACACGTGCTGTTGCCGCACCTGATGCACGAGGAAGCGCGTGTTCGGCGCCGAATATCTCCGCGTCGCCGTCTGGAGAATGATCGTCGCCGCCGAGGCAACATGGCCCAGACAGAAGATGTTGATCGTGTAGCCCTCTCGGATGAAACTTCGGATGGTGTCGCAAATCGCGAAACACTGGCTCGCGTGTCCGCCAGGGGAGTTGAGTATGACCCAGATGGGCTCTCCTTTCGGCCACCCATTCGAGACGAGGAAAAGGAGTTCGCGGTAAAAGAGTCCGGACTCCAGCGTGTTCACTTCGTCGCCGTCGAGGATGAATATTCCCCTGCTCCGCAGACGGTCTTCGCATTCGTCGGCCAAGTCAAGCCCGACCGACCGTTTCATCTCGCCCTGTTTCGGTTTCGTCATGATGCCCCCTGCCAAGTAAGGAAGTGGAAGTGCCTCTTTCTCCTGTCTATCGCATGCGGAGAAAACACGCAAGTTGCCGAAAAACGCTTTTCTGGTAAAGTTCGTTCTGGGAATCACTACGGAGGAATAGCATGAATTCGCTTGAGTGGCTCTTGGCATCGCTCGGAACGATACTGCTCATTATCGGCATCATCACGGTTTTATTCTTCGACAGTTTCGGCTGGTGGCTCATCTCGGGCGCCGTGGTGTCGTACCTCGCTTCGGCAGCCTGCGCCGACCGTTCGGGTTGAACGCCACAATGAAAAAGGAGTATCAGTGGCTCTTGGCGTTCGGTGTTCTTCTCTGCCTGATCGGTGCCGCGATGGTTGGGTTTTTCTCAAACGGATGGGGCTTCGCACCTATGATCACCGGCGCATTGCTGGTCTCGATCAGTGCGGGAAGCACCTTCCTTTGGTAGATCAAGTGACCTCGTCCGCCTCAGGCGGACGATTTTTCTTTTCTCTCCGCGAGTGCTAGCATGGAAAACAGAAAGATCGGCAGGAGGCCGTCGTGACGGGACCTACACGAGACTGCATCTGCTCTTCGGTCACCCTCAAGATATTCTGGGTGATCCACGGCAATGATCCGGACAAAAGGAAGCGCACGTTCACGCGCCACGCCGAATGCAACTACTGCAACCGCGCATACAAAGACATACCCGAGCGGGCAATGCGCCGCGAACGACAAGCGCTCGCCGCCAGAATGCAACTGCTTCTTTCCGATGCGTATACCCGCTATCCGTTCCTTAAGCGCTATCTCAAACGAACAACATCCGCCTAAGGCCTGCCTGCGCAGGCGGGCGGATGTTTTTTTCTTCTACTGTTTCGTGGCACAAAGACAAACTTCGTCTGTACAGAATAGTGAGTACAAGGTCGAACCTTGAAGAATTAATTCCTAAGGTTCGACCTTGTACTCGGCGGCCTTGTGCTCAATTAAATTGACCCATCGCGGCGTCGAGACCGTCTTTGATCAACACATTGAGTCCTTCGACAACCTCTTTGCCGACCTTATCCAGTCCTTTCATTTCGCTGTCGCTGAATTTTCCCAAAATATGTTTCACGACCGCGTCCTCACCATGCGGCTTCTTCATTTTGCCGAAAAGGGAGACCGGCGAGACGCCGACGCGCACGCGGACGAACGCCTTCGTTTTGATCGTTCGCGCGATCGATTCAATGCCCTTGTGACCGCCGGACCCACGATCGAACGAGAACTTCCATTTACCGAGCGGGAGATCGAGATCGTCGTAGATGACGACAAGTTGTTCGGCCTGTTTTTTCGACTTCACCAAGGTGACGAGCGACTTCCCCGAATTATTCATCATCGTCTCCGGTTCAAGTAGGAGTACTTCCGCTTTGCCGGCCTTTCCGCCGCTTGAGAGCGCCTTCCACGGCTTTTTCTCCTCCCATTCGGAAAGATCGTGCGCCGTTCGGAAATGCTCAAGCACGATGCGGCCCGTATTGTGCCGCGTTGTCCCGTATTCTCCGCCCGGATTCCCCAGTCCGACGATGATCCATTTCATCCCGTTAGAGATTATTTAGTTTAATAAGAAACACGTCGTAAATTTTTTATGTTGGGAATGAATATGTACATAAGGCAGGGTTGGTGTCGGAGATGCACGGTGCATCTCCTATCTCTAACGGGATTCATATTTGCTATGTTAGCATTTTTTGCTTCAGACGCGACACTTGCGCGGACAGGCGCCTCCTGATGCGAAACATGGCAACGACCGCACGAAGTGTATCGGCAGGCGCGAGCTTGCTCTTGCGCGCGGGATAACGGTGCTCGTTCCACGTGACGGGAACCTCCCTCACGCGAAGTAGGAGGCGTTCGGCGAGAGCAAAGAACTCGAGGTCGAAGAACCACGTCGACTCGAGGGTTGCAAGGAGGATGTCTCGGCCTTTCGTGTTCATCACCTTGAGCGGACATTGTGTGTCGCCGACCGAGACACCAACGACAAGACGCGCAAAGCGATTGAACACCCGCGAGCTCACCGTTCGCCACCATTCTCGGTCTGGCATGACGCTCTCTGGCAACAAACGAGATCCCGCCACCACATCCGCGGCACCTTCCGCAACGATCTTCGCCGCAGCGACGATCTCTTCCGGTAAAACGGGGAGGTCGGCGTCGGTGAATCCGACGACATCGCCGTCCGCCTTAAGAAATGCGGACCGCACGGCATTCCCTTTTCCCTTCGCCGGTATGAGAAGTACGCGGATACGCGCGTCGCCGATACGCGCTACGGCGTCTCCCGTACCGTCCGTCGAAGCATTGTCGGCGACGATGATTGCCCACTCAAGGTCCCGTTCGCGAGTGAGCGCATCGCGCAATACGGTAAGCGTGGGGACGACCACCGGCGCCTCGTTAAACGCGGGAATAACAAGCGTGAATTTCATCCCGTTAGAGGTAGGACGCGAACCCCCTGGTCCGTATCGCTACCTCGCTATTGCTGATAGTAATTGCCCAGTTCATAATTTTTTATAAAATCTGGTTCGGGTCCGCGACCTCTAACGGGATTCCTGCAATGAGGATGGCGCGGATGCGGGTTTTTGTTATCATGAAGTCCGCCGCACCGCTCACGAAACGCAGTATAACATGTGCACACCTCTGCGGCCGTTAAAAAAATGCAAAAACTCATCACACTTACACGTTCGATCCTCTTCGAGCACAAGTATCTCCACTTTTTCGCGACCGGCACATCGGGGGTGGCCATCAACCTCTTCGTAACGTGGCTACTCACCACATACTTCTTCGGACTCTCCGGGTACTTCAAAGCATACGTGGTCGCTCTTGTGATCAATCTTGTCTATAATTTCACCCTGCATACAAAAGTGACTTTTGGGACAACAGAAGGGCACTGGCAACGATTTATTTGGTTTGTCATTTACAGTCTCTTGCTTACCGCACTTCAAGCATACATCGTCCGCACGGTAACCCCCATGGTCGGTCTCGAATATTATCTTTTTGTCATCGCCGTAACGATACTCGTTTTTTCCTGCGTGACGTTTCTTTTCTTCAAATTCTTCCTCTTTCGCGAACGTTCCTAGCAGGACACCGACAATGGTCCTTCCGGAAAAAACTTCTTGGATGAGAGCTGTGGTGCGTCACGTGCGCGCGTGGATAGCAGAAAGTGCAAAAAGAGACGCGACGATCGTTCTCGTCATTCTGCTTCTGGCGGTCCTTACCCGTATACCCTATATTCATCACCCGCCGAATGCGGTCTTCGACGAAGCGATCTACGTGAGCTTCGTACAGCACATGCTTGAAGAGCGACCGTTCTTCGATATCCATCCGCCTTTTGCGCGCCTCCTCTTCGCTCGCGTCGCGGACATCACACCCTTCGACACGCAAAGCGCCCACATGGGAAAAGGTGCGCCGTTCGGAGACTTCCCCTACGTTTCCCTCCGACTCTTCGTCACCCTCTTTGGCATTCTCCTCCCGCTTGTCCTCTATGCGCTGGGGCGGCGCTTGGGATACGCGCCGCTCGCCGCAATGCTCCCCGCGCTCCTTCTCGTCTTCGACAACGCTTTCGTCACTTATTCGCGGACCATTCTCCCCGACATGATCCTCCTTTTTTTTGGTTTTCTCGGACTGCTCGCAACGCTAGAGACAACGAAAACTCAAAGCGGCAGAACGCGCTGGCTACTCGCCCTTCTCTCCGGATGCGCGCTCGGACTTGCAGTCGCGACAAAGTGGACCGCACTCGGCATGTTCGGTGTGGTTGTCGTCGTCTACCTTTTTGCGCGGATGTATCGCGAGATCGCGGCCGTTCTCTGTGCGACCGTTATCGTTTACGTTGCGATCTTTGCGCTCTTTTTTTCATACTTTCCTCACGGAGGAAAGCTGGACAATGTGCTCACGGCATACAACGTCCCGTGGATTACCGAGATCGAGCTGTCGGCCGCCTCCCTGATGAAAGACCCCGACATATTTTTGTCCTTCCTCGCGGAGTACCACCGGGCCATGTTGAGGGCGAGTCGCGACCCGGAGATCGTCGAGGAGACCCGGCAGGTCGGCGACCCGATACTATGGCCGACCGCAAAACTCCGGATGCAATTTTGGGACGACGGCGAGAACGGGAAGATCGTTTTGGCGGGAAACACCCTGCTGTGGCCGCTTTCGCTCTTTGTCCTCATATTCAATATCGCGTGGATCGCGGCGCGCTACCTCCGCGAAGGCATCTGGGGAGTCGACCGCACTGAAGGACTCCTCCTCATCGGCTACGCAATGAACTATCTTCCCTTCTTCATGATCGAACGTTCGATGTATCTTTATCATTATTTCGCCGCGATCCTCTTTCTCTTTCTCCTCGCGCCCCGCGTACTTTTGCGTATCCGCGAGTGCATTATCCTGCTCACCAACGACCGTGCATTCGCGAATGCATTCCTCTCACTCGTCGGAGTGTTGATTGTCCTTAACTTCGTCCTCCTCGCACCGACGACGTACGGACTTTGAATCCGACGGGGGGGCACCGTGACAATGCGGAAAATTTCATCGCAACCGCAAAAGTGTTACCATAAAGTCCACAATGGAGAAACACGCATTTCAACTCCTCCACGATGCCGAACACTCATGGTGGTACCGCGGACGATCGTTCGTGGTCGGACGCATACTGGGACGATATCTGCGCGAGCGCCGAACGGAAAAGATCCTCGACCTCGGCGCAGGTTTCGGCGGAATGTTGCCGGTGCTCAAAAAGTACGGCACGGTGACGGCACAAGAGCCGGATGCCGAAGCGAGAGAAAGGTGCCGCGCGCAAGGGTACGACGATGTTGCAGCGACCGAAGACCCCGAGCTTCTCCCAAAAAATTCCTTCTCGCTCATTTGCGCGTTCGACGTCCTCGAACATACTCCCGATGACGGCGCATTCCTTCGGCTTATACACGGACTGCTCTTCGACGACGGCTCGCTCGTGCTTACGGTACCCGCATGGCAATGGCTCTGGAGCGAACACGATGTCCTCCACCACCACTATCGTCGCTATTCGCGCAAACAACTCGTGCATCTGCTCGAGAGTGCGGGGTTCCGCGTGTGCTACGCGAGCTACTGGAACATGCTCTTCTTTTTTCCGATGGCGTTCGTTCGTCTCTTGGGCCGCTCGGGTGAAGGCGCACTTTCCCTGTCGCGACCCTTGAACGCCCTTCTCTTTGCCGTTGTCCTCGTCGAGTCACTCGTCGTACCGCATCTCTCTCTACCCTTGGGGACAGGTATCGTCGTTTTTGCGGAAAAGCGCGGCAAATAAAACACACCGCATGTCCTTACCCGAGGGTAGGCCGACGGGGTATTCGGCACGCGGTACCGGGGGTGTTTTTTTGGAAGAAGAATCGGCCGCCGCCGATGCTGACTTTAGTGTATCACCGCGACAGAGTCGCGGGGTATTACACACCAATAATCTTGTCAACAAAAAAGACGCCCCGGCCGTGATGGCCAAGGGCGGTTTCCGTACCCGTTACGGATGATGATCCCACTCGTCCGCTTCTTTGCGCGGCATGATGCCGTAGGGCGTGATGACACGCGTGTCCGGTCCCGGCCGTTCGCGGTGTCCCGCCACATGCGCCCTTACGGCCTGATGCTTTGCCGAGGCGCTCTTTTGTCCGTTCTGTTGCGATGACACGACACGATGATTGCTCTGCATGATATTTCTCTCCATGGTCGTTGATACTTCCGATTTCGATGTGCACGTTCACACATTCACATCGACCACCATTTTATCATAATAAACCACTTGTGTCAAGGCATTTTTTGCCGTATGATAAGCCGCAAATGAGCACTCTTGGCGATTCGACCGGTGTGATGAGCGGAGAACGACCGACACAGGGAGAAAGTGCCGACTCGAGTACGCAAAAAGAGCGGACTCCGCACGGCCGAGGCGGGGTGATCGGGGAAACCCTGCGCTATGCCTTGGTCGCGGCGATCATCATCATCCCCGTTCGGATGTTCATCGCCCAGCCGTTCGTCGTGTCGGGAAACTCCATGCTGCCGACATTCCACAACGGCGAGTATTTGATCGTGAACGAACTCGCGAAATACGTCGGCGAATACGAACGCGGCGACGTTGTGATCCTGCGCTACCCCGTCGACCCGTCGAAGTATTTCATCAAACGCGTCATCGGGCTCCCCGAGGAGACGGTCTCCATCACGAACGGCACGGTGTCGATCACCGGAGCGATGCACGCTTCCCCGCTCGTTCTTACCGAGCCGTACGTCAAGAATCAGAAACCCGATGAATACTCACGCACGCTTTCCTCCGAAGAATATTTCGTCATGGGCGACAACCGCGCGCAGAGTTCCGACTCACGCGTCTGGGGTCCCGTGCCGGCAAAGCTGATGGGCGGAAAAGCGCTCCTGCGGCTCTTTCCGTTCAATGTCATCACGCTTCATCCGGGAGGAATTTCTTCGTTCGACGCTGAAGCATCGAATGCGGGTGTGAGCACCGACGGAACAGGGGCGGTTAACAACTAACGACCGGATCAGCATGGCAAAAAAAGAAACGCCGCGAAAAGAGACGCCGACATCGCCGAAAGGCATGCGCGATATCATCGGTAGTGAACAGCATAAATACCACGGTTTTTTTGAGAAAGCGGCGGAAGTGGCGCTTTATTACGGCTTTCAGCCTATCGAGATACCCATGCTGGAACGCGAGGAGGTCTTTCTTTCGACGAACGGCGAAGACACCGACCTCGTCGGGAAGGAAATGTATACCCTGAAAACCAGGGGGGGCGACAAGCTTGCACTCCGCCCCGAGGGAACCGCTCCGGTGATGCGCGCGTACCTCGAGCACGGCATGCAGTCGCAATCCCAGCCGATCAAGCTCTACTACTACGGATCGTTCTTCCGCCACGACAACCCCCAGCGCGGACGCTACCGCGAGTTCCGCCAGTTCGGCATCGAGATGATCGGGTCGCCGAAGTCCATAAGCGACGCGATGGTAATCTATCTCACCGCCCTGATCCTAAACGACGTCGGACTGAAGAACATCATGATCGACGTGAACTCGATCGGCGACAAGGAGTCGCGCGTGCCGTATCTGCGCGAACTCACGCAGTACTACAGGAAGCACATCAACAAGCTCTGCGGCAACTGCAAACAGCGCATCAAAGCGAATCCCCTTCGCCTCTTGGACTGCAAGAGCGCGGAGTGCCAGCCTTTCAAAGAAAAAGCGCCGCAGTCGATTGCGCATCTCTCTCCCGCCGCAAAAGCGCATTTCAAGGAAGTCCTCGAATATCTCGACGCGCTCCGGCTCACGTACCGGATCAATCCGCATCTCGTCCGCGGTCTCGACTATTACACGCACACGGTCTTCGAAGTTGCCGAGATCGCCCCCGACGTAGCGCCGGAAGCGCTCGCCGAGAACGCCACGCAGTTGGAAGAGACGGGGGAAGAAAAAGACCGGCGGGTGGCGAAGGAAGAGCGCAAGGCGGCGGCAAATGCTCCGCTTGCGTTGGCCGGCGGCGGACGCTACGACTACCTCGCGAAACAGTTAGGAAGCAAGAAGGATGTCCCGGCGGTGGGTGGTTCGATCGGCGTCGACCGCGTGCTCCTCTCGCCGAACTACAAAGCGGTCACGCCGCGCATCGTGAAAAAGCCGAAGATCTATTTCATCCAGCTCGGTTTCGAGGCAAAATTGAAATCGCTCGAGGTCATCGAGATCCTCCGCGGTGCGCGCATTCCCGTCACCCACTCGCTCAACAAAGACTCGCTCTCCGCTCAATTGGGCACGGCGGAAAAGCTCCAGATCCCCTACGCCATCATTTTCGGCCAAAAAGAGGCGCTTGAAGGCACAGTGATCGTGCGCAACATGCAGACCCGCTCGCAAGATACGGTGAAACTCGCCAAACTCTCGGACTACATCAAGAATATCAAGTGAGTGAAGAACCCGAAGCGGTGGGAGTGTTGCAATCGAGCGACCCCTGTGCTAGATTGTCACCCATGATGAAAGTAATCGCCGAGGTCAAAAAACAAGGCAACGAATCAGGGGCCGCACTCGTCCGGCGCTTTACGAAGCGCGTCCAGGGCACGAAGGCCCTGATGCGAGTCCGCGCGGGACGGTATTTCAGCCGCAAACTCTCAAAGCTCAAGACGAAGAACCGAGCACTTGTCACAATGGAAAAAAGGAAGGTCTATGATCGACTCAAAAAGCTCGGAAAGATCGCGGAAAAGACCGGAAACGAAGGCCGCCGTTAGCACCTTCACGCTGACCGACCTCACCAAAAAGGGCGACCCTCGGTTGCCGCTTTTCCCGTACCGGCAAATGAAGGAGCGCGTGCTAGGAAAGCGATACCGCCTCTCGCTTGTCCTCGCCGGAGACGTCTACGCACGACGGCTGAATCGCACCTACCGCAAGAAGGGTTATATCCCGAACGTCCTTGCATTCCCGATTGACCCCAAGAACGGCGAGATCGTCCTTGATCCGAGCGAAGCAAGGCGAGCGTGCGGCAAAAGGGGCGAATCGTTCCGTTTTTTTGCCGCGCTTCTTTTTGTACACGCGCTCCTCCATTTGAAGGGATACCGTCATGGGAGTATAATGGAGAAGCAAGAGCGGACACTGCTCTCCCTGTTTCACATCAAAAACACATTTCGACCAAGGAGGGCGAACTGAAACATGCGGGGGCGAGATTTCGCGCAAGCAGATCAATGCCCAGCAAACGCATCATCACCGGAGTCGATATCGGCACGAACACGGTTCGCGTGGTGATTACCGAATACACGGGCACTCTCGGGCTTCCGCACATTCTCGGCGTCGGCAAGGCGGAATCGCGCGGACTTCGGCACGGCTACATCACGAACATCGCCGACACAGTGCGCAGCGTCCGTGCGGCAGTCGAGGAGGCCGAAAAAACGTCCGGAATTCGTATCCGCGAGGCGTATCTTTCCGTCGGCGGCGTCGGTCTCGAAGGAGTACAGACGACCGGTGCGGCGATCATTTCGCGCGCCGATTCCGAGATTGGCGACAATGACGTCGAGCGCGCGCATCGCGCATGCGAACAGAATCTCACGAACTCCGCGAACAAGAAGATACTCCACACCATTCCCGTGGAATATACGATCGACGGCAAACGCGTATACGGCCGGCCGAGCGGAATGCGCGGACTCAAGCTCGAAGCGAAGTGCCTCATCATCACCTGCTTGGATCAGCACCTAAACGACATGATCCGTGCCGTGGAGGAAGCGGGTATCGAGCCGATTGACGCTTGCGCTTCGCCCATCGCAGCCTCGTTCGTCGCGCTCACGAAAGCGCAGAAGATGGCGGGATGCATTCTCGCGAACATCGGCGCCGAAACGCTTTCCATCGTCGTCTATGAAGAAGGCATCCCCGTCTCGCTCGAGGTCTTCCCCATCGGGTCGACCGACATCACGAACGACATCGCACTCGGCCTCAAGATCCCGCTCGAAGAAGCGGAGGCGATCAAGCTGGGGCATGGCGGCCACCAATTCCCGAAAAGGAAATTGAACGACATCATCCTCTCGCGCCTCGAAGACATGTTCAACTTGGTCATTGCACATCTGAAGAAGATCGGGAAACATGAGTTGCTCCCTGCGGGAATAATCCTCACCGGCGGCGGATCGGGGATCGAAACGATCGAAGACTTCGCAAGAGTCGCGATGCGGCTTCCTTCGAAGATACCGCTCATCAACTTCGACTTCGCAAGCAACCAAAAGACCAAGAAGCAGATCAAAGACACCTCATGGTTCGTCGCCTACGGCTTGGCGATCTGGGGGGTCACCAACGACCGCACAGGGCTCTCGGGAGGCGACCAGATCCTCGCGCGAATCAAAGAGTCCTTCGGCAATCTGGTCAAACAACTTCTCCCCTGACACCGACACGGCCTCCGACCCATATTCTCGGGCGCTTTTGAACGCATCGGGGGCGACCCGAACGGGGCGTGTTCCGACACCCCCCAAGAGGCCTTTACATTTCCCTGTTCTCATTTTGATTTTCGTTTCTGTGCTCTCCTTGCCATTCCAAAAACACCGTTTTTTGCTATACTCTCATCATTATCGACCTAACACGGCCCCCCGCGAGCGGGGCCGGAAATTGCCCATTATTATGCCAAAAGTGAACCCGGAGATTCAAGCATTCGCGCGGATCAAAGTCGTTGGGCCCGGCGGCTCGGGGCGCAATGCGATCAACCACATGGTGCGTTCAAAAGTGACGGGCGTCGAATTCATCGTCGCCAACACCGACGCACAAGACCTGCATAACTCGCTTGCAACAAGGAAGATCCATATCGGAAAGAACCTTACCCGCGGACTCGGTACGGGCATGAATCCGGAGCTCGGACGGCGCGCGGCCGAAGAGACCAAAGAGGAGATACAGGAGGCGCTCAAGGGCGCCGACATGGTCTTCATTGCAAGCGGAATGGGGGGCGGCACAGGGACCGGTGCGTCACCCATCATCGCAAGGACGGCACGCGAACAGGGCGCACTCACTATCGCCGTCGTTACCAAGCCGTTCTTCTTCGAGGGCGCACAACGCATGCAGGTCGCAGAAAAAGGTCTTGAAGCGCTCGAGAACGAAGTTGACGCGCTCATCATCATTCCGAACGACAAACTTCTGAACACCTCCAAAGACACCACGCTCCTCTCCGCGTTCGCGCAGTGCGACGAGGTTCTCCGGCAAGCGGTCGAAGGCATCTCCGACCTCATCACCACTCCGGGGCTCATCAACGTCGACTTTGCGGACATTCGCGCGGTATTAACCGACGCGGGAACGGCACTCATGGGGATAGGCATTGCCTCCGGCGAAGATCGCGCCGTCGAAGCGGCGAAGATGGCGATCAACTCTCCCCTCCTCGATATCTCCATCAACGGCGCACGCGGCGTCCTCTTTGCAATTGCGGGAAGCGACGACATGACCATGAACGAGATCCAGGAAGCGGCAAAGGTCATCACCGAGTCGGTCGACACCAACGCAAAGGTCATCTTCGGGGCGATCATCGATCCGAAGCTTCGGAAAGGAGAGATCAAGATCACCGTCATCGCATCCGGTTTTCCCGATGGAGGTCGGGGAACGGGTCAGACGAAAGAACGCGGCCAAAGCAACCAGTCGAGGAAGCAGGGCGGAGGCGACGAGACGCTCTTCACGGAGCCCGACGAGAAACTCGTTGATGCC
>MHLS01000005.1:10144-10604 GCA_001819095.1 Candidatus Lloydbacteria bacterium RIFCSPLOWO2_02_FULL_54_12 | reverse complement strand
TACGACGCTCGTCAACAGTGATTTTGCGAAACTTGGAACGACCGAAATGATCGACAGCGGGTCGCGCATTCTTGACGCGAACTGGAACACGGCGGGATGGAATGACTTCACGCTCAACGCGACGGGAATCAGCAATATTAGTGCCACCGGTGTCACCAAGTTCGGCTTGCGTTTCCTCAACGACATCAACAACAACGCGCCGACATGGGTTTCTTCGCAGTCATCGAATCTCATCGGTTACTACGCCGATCAAACGGGAACGACAAACGACCCCAAGCTTGTTGTGGTACATGGGACAGGACCTGTTTATCCGTCAGCACCGACCGCCCTCTTTGTTGACGGCATCACAAATCCCTCGAATATTGCGACCACGAGCCCGTATTTCTCGGCTTAATGGTAAAAAGTGTTGCTATTTGAAACTCGTCAGCAATGAAATGACGAGTTTTCTTTTGCGCGCGTG
>MHLS01000005.1:0-10079 GCA_001819095.1 Candidatus Lloydbacteria bacterium RIFCSPLOWO2_02_FULL_54_12 | reverse complement strand
CGCGCGCGGAACGGAGCCGCTTGTGCGTATAGTGCCAGCGTTTCGATTCGGGGTCTTTTGTGCGCTCCTTGAGGAATTCATCCCAGCGACAACACCAATCAGCAAGTGCGCTCGTGAACGTCGCCTTGTCCGTCCGCGCAAGCGTCCGCGTGAGTTGAAGGAGCTCGACACCAGCCGGAAGATGCGGATTGAGCGTTGTATATCGGATGACGATCTGCTCTTGATGAAAGTGGCACATCTGTACCGGAATGTCCGAAAACAGCCACGGGACAGCGATTCTGCCGTCTCCGACGAATGCGGTGAGGGTGAAGCCACAGGCTTCAAGCGCATGACGCGCCTCTTGATAGCCGCTCGTTGTTTCCGAAAACACCTCGCGCATATACACGTTCTCGTGCGCGTGCGGATCGCGGATGACCAGCATCCATGTGTTGCCAATCCATGTCGCGTCACCGATGGCAACCATCGTGCGCGGAATCGGATCAAACCGTGGAAGCGTGTACTGATCGAGACGCAGACGCACCCACTTTTCGCTCATGGCGTACCGGCGCACAAGCGCAGGGACTGTCGCATGTTCATTCGCATAGGCATACCAGAGCGTCGCGGGCGACGGCTTCGTATCGTTCACGAAGGTACGTCCGCAGTCGAGGCAACGATAGCGCTGCGTTCCATGGGCGCGCCCGTGTTTCTTAGTGCGATTACCGCCGCAATGCGAACACTTTTTTTGAAATCATGACCTTGTTTATGAAAAATAATTGTTAACCAAGCCGTAGCATACCAAAATAGCAACACTTTTTACCATTAAGCCTATTTCTCTGCGGTTCACGAGAATGCATCTTCCACCGCACTAGCCACTTCGTATCAGATTCAGATTTCGACGACGACTTCGTTCACGTCCTCTCTCTACTGGGATTCCGGAAAGAACACTCTTTCCTCGACAACGCCGCCTGCCATGCACACCCCCAACATCTTCTCAACCACGACCTTTCCGCTCGATGGCACCACCTACTATTGGCGCACCAGACTCTGGGATCAATACGACGGAGCGGGAGAGTGGTCGACGACGACGGACTACTTCATCATGCAGATTACCGGTGATTATATGGCGAAAGTCGACGACGGCTCGTTCATGCGTTACGCGCTCAACGCTGACGGCTATTGGGTCGCATACGACAAGCGCGGATGGAAATATACCTTCGGCGCCACCGGAAATGGACGCATCAGCGATTTAAGTAATTCGGCAAAAATTTATCGCTGGTACCTCGAAGAGGTCGCAGATCCGAACGGTAATAAGGTCCTCTACCGCTATACCAAAGACGGCGGGCAGGTGTATCCGGACTATATTGATTACACCGACCGTGAAGGTGGCTTTATTTTCGAAGCTAATTTTCTGAACTGCGGAGAAGGCGGATACTACTCATGTGGAACTGCTGCCACATCGTCTACATATGGCTTTTCAGTGTACACGCGCTACCGCGTTGCCGACATAACCGCAACAGTAAACGGTACCCTTGTGCGTCGCATAACACCGTCCTATGCAACCGGCGACACTACATCTCGTTCCTTGCTCGCCTCCATACAAGAAGTCGGAGGATACAGCGAAGATAACGGATACCGCGCCACTGACGCAATCGTATTTCCCCCGACACTATTCAGTTACCAGACAAGCACGACTACGTGGGTGGAAGTGGCCGACGCCAATTCTTGGCAGATAAATTTTAATACTTCGGATAACTCAAACAATGACTACGGGTGGCGGCTTTTCGACATCAACGGTGACGCACTTCCGGATTGGTCAAAAAGTGACGGCTCATCGCAAGCGGTCCTTCTTAATACCGGGAGTAAGTGGAGCACATCGACAGCGTGGACGATACCCGTCGCGTTTTCTTCGGGAAATATTGAACAAGGAGTACGTATGGCAGAGGTCAACGGCGACGGGCTCGTTGATATTATTGCCGCCAGTTCAACGAAGGTTGTGTATCTTAATAATGGGACAAGTACCTGGATGGCAAGCACGACGTGGTCTTTTCCGGTGAGTTTCATCGACAGCGGAAATCGTGACCAGGGCGTACAGATTGTTGATGTGAACGGTGATGGTCTTACAGATGTGCTCCATTCACACTACGCGAGTACAACGGGAACGACGACGGCGGTTTATACGAACACGGGGCATGGATGGTCACAGGATACGGGGTGGTCAATCCCCGAAAATTTCGTTGAAGACCTTCGTGACCCCGGTACGCGTTTGCACGATTTCAACGGTGACGGACTGGTTGACATTCTGCGCTCAAGCAGTGTTTCTCCGGGAATTTCACGAACCTACGTGAATAGCGGACGCGGTTGGGAACTCGATCCCTCCGCTTCCACCATCGGAGAAGCTTTCTCGGATGGTAGTGACATCGGTAGTTCGGATAAAGCGATCCGTTTTGCTGATATGAATGGCGATGGGCGTGTTGACATCATGCGGGGTCTTGCGCTGAATGAACGCAGAATATATATCGCGGGAGGCGGTACAATATTTAATACGCTACCGGAGGCTTTTCAAGACACCGCGTACAAAAACTACGGCGTACACATGAACGACATTGATGGCGACGGAGAGATCGACGTGATGCGCGGATACTACGACTCCACTACGGGCACAACAACGCGGAAAGTCTACTTGAAGAACGGTAACGTACCCGACCTGCTCAAAGAAGTTTCGACTTCAAGAAAAGGCAAAACAACGGCCGTGTATCAAGGAAGTCCGGAATATCAAGACGGTGCCGGTCTCCTCCTCAATCCGAATCTGCCCTTTGTGACGCAGACGGTGCGCACACTCACGACCGACAGTGGTTCGTATGTTTCCTCGGGTCGCGTCATCGCAACCACTACCTACAGTTACCAACGTGGCTATTTCTACGGCACGAGTACCGACCCCCTCCTGCGGCAGTTTGCCGGCTTCGGTCTGGTGTTCGCTACTAACCCCGTGAGTGCCGTCACCAAGACCTATTTCCATCAAGGCAACTGGGGCGATGCGGCGAACGGCGAATACGGCGACCACATTGCCAAAGCAGGGAGGCCGTACCGCGTCGAGTCGTACGATCAAGGCGGCAACCTTTTTTCCCGCACGATCAATAAATGGGGACGTGCCGACTACGGCGACGGGCGGAATTTCGTGAAGCTGGGGCAAACATTGACGCAAATCTTCGACGGCGATACATCACATCGCGACACTGCCGCCTCGACGACATACAGCGACACGACGGGCGACCTTACGCTTCTCGTCAACTACGGCGAAGTCCTCGGCAACTCCGACGGCACATGGAGCGACACCGGCACCGACCTCGCTTCGACGACTTACAGTTACGCCGCCTCCTCCACCCTCCCCGCCATGTCGCTCCCGTCGCGCGAGTTGCTTGTTGACCAATCGGGGAATACGGTCAAAGACACAAAGTGGTACTACGATTCGCTCGCTACAGGATTGGTCACTTACGGCAACCAAACAAAAGAAGAGCGGCTGGTCGCTGGGTCGCTCTATGCCTCAACAACGAGAACATACGATGTGTATGGAAATGTTGCTACTTCGTCCGACCCCTTGGGGAACAGGACGGGCTATGTCTACGACGGCTACAACCTCCTCCCGATTGCCATGCGCAATGCGCTCAACCAAGAGAAACTCGTGAGCTACGACTACTCCCTCGGCAAGGCTGCCACAACGACCGATGAGAACAACCAAACCGTCGTCACCGTCTTCGACAACCTCGACCGTCCGGTCGTCGAAAAACAGCCCGACTTCTCCACCCCCGCGATGCTTGTCACCAAAACGACCTACGTGTACACCGACAGCACCACCACACCTTCCACGGTCTTCCGAAGCGATTACCTTTCTTCCGCAACCACCACCGACTCCTATACCTATCTCGACGGGTTCGATCGGACAATCCAAGCAAAGCGAGAAGCGGAGTCCGCGAACGGTTGGATCACCAAAGATACGCTCTATAATACGATAGGCAAGGTCGGAGAAGAGTCACTGCCGTACTTTAGCACTTCCGCTACGTACTCGGCACCGACCACCACGACCGCACTCTTCGTTACCCACCGCTACGATGCCACGGGTCGTGTGCAAACCACGGCAAACGCGGTCGGCACTACGACCAACGCCTACTCCGACTGGCGTCTCACCGTGACCGACCCGCTCTCAAACAGCAAAGACTTCAACAAGGATGCGTATGGCAACCTCGCGAGCGTCGTTGAATACCCGTCAGCGGGTGCGACGACGACCTATACATGGAATCTCCTCAACAAATTGACGAAGTTGACGGACGCCGCGGCAAATGTTCGCAATTTCAGTTACGACAATCTCGGGAGACTTGTGGGGAGCGAAGATCTTCACGCCTCGGGCGACACGGCATTCGGTACCACAAGCCGCCAGTATGACGCGGCGGGGAATCTCATCCAGACCTACACCCCCCACGGCACGGCAATCAACTACACCTACGATGCGCTCAACCGTATCCTCTCCGAAGACTCCACCACGACCGCAAGCGGGCTCACCGACATCATCTACCGCTATGACAACTGCACGAACGGGAAGGGAAGACTCTGTGAGGTGAGCGCCAACAATGCCGCGACAACGACCTACCTCTACAACCCCGTCGGGCTTGTGGCGACGGAGGCAAAACAAATTGGTACTGCATGGGCAACAACGACGAGGACATATTTCCGTAACGGTGCTCAAGATACGCTCACATACCCCAACGCCTATCAAGTCTCGTATGTGTACAACGACGCCGGTGATATGAACCGCGTACTCGCGAAGTCCCCATCCGCATCCGTCTGGTCCGCAGTTATCGAGTCGACGAATTATGGACCGCATGGTTTTCCGGTCACCCAAGACTATGGCAACAACACGAAGACGCTCACCACTTACGACGCGACCGTACTCTACCGCTTGTTCCGCAAGGAAACATACAGCACCTCCACCACCTCCGGCTCCCCCGAACAACTCTCCCCCTAACCCATGCCCCTCCTCCTCACACAACTCGGATCCGTTGTTTCCCTCGGAGGACTCTTCTTGACCCTCATGGCCGGTGCCCTCCCCGTGGTCCCCGAGGACATGCGACTGGTGTACTCGTTCGCCGTCCCCACGGCGGAGGTCAATACGGTCGTCATCCCCGCACAGGAAGTGTTCGCCACGAGTACGGGGGAGTCCGTGACCATTCCGGCGACCACCGTTCCACGGGAGCACCCGCTGTCATACACCGACGACGAGAGCGGCATGGTGTACTTCTCGGTCTTTAAGGATAACGGAGGCAATGCCGTCTTTGTCCAGATCACCGGTGGAGCATACCAAAAGATGGGCCTCCCCGGCGGCACCCGATACAACACCAAGGCAAGCGAGTACCGCTCCCTCTTTGACACCCTCACCCCTAGGGCAGAAGCCGCTGACACGATCGCTTTCGACAAGGTGTACGAAGTGAGCGTGAACCCCGGCACCTCCATCACCTTCAACCACCAGATCACCTCGACCACCTCGAACCCGATCCTCTTTGTCGGCTTTCTCACCGACCTCTCGGGCACCGAGTCGGCCACATACGACGGAGAATCCATGACCCTAGTGAACTCCGTCGACGACACACCTGACGGACAGGGTATCGTGCTCTTTCGCTTGGATAACCCCTCGCTCGGGGACAATAACCTCGTCGTCAACGGCACCAACTTCATCTATGCGAAGTCCGCCTCCTATACCGGCGCAGAGTGCAATGGGGCAGAAGATGCACAGAACACCGGAGGGCCGACGGTCGCCTCCTCCCTTGGTGTCTCCGTTACCACCACCGCGGACCACACCTGGCAGGTGGAGTTCGGCCGCTCGCTCTCGGGCAGTATGTCGGCAGGCTCCGGCACGACCTTTCGCGACACGACCGAGCAGGGAATGGCGTGGATGGACTCCAATGGCCCCAAAACCCCCGCAGGAAGCGCGACCCTCAACTTCAACAACTCCGTGGGGACCCACAAACTTCTTGGTGCGCTGGCCTCCTTTGAGCCCTTCACCACCTCCTGTGCGGCAGGGGGAGGAAGCGCGGTCGCCACCACCACTCTCCAAGACTTGAGCTACACGTACGACACGGTGGGGAACATCACGGGAATTGAAGACCACTCCGGCACCCACGCCTCCGCCGACACCGTCTTCACGTACGACAATCTCTATCGTCTCACCTCGGCCTCCACCACCAACGCCACCACCACCGACTGGAAGCAGACGTATACATACAACGATCTCGGGAACATCACCACAAAGAGTGATGTGGGGTCATACACCTATGCTGGTACAGGATTCGCAAACCCGCATGCGCCGACGACCATCAACTCCGTTGACTACACCTACGACAAGGCGGGGAATCTAACCAGTGCGGGGAGTGCGGCGTATACGTGGAACTACCGGAACCGACTCACGGAGACGAACAATGCGGGGACGACCACGCAGTACACCTACGACGTCAGTGATCAACGAGTGACCCAAGCGGTCAATAGGGGAGGAAGTACGACGACGACTACTTACTGGAATAATCTCTACGAAACCACGGGTGCCACCACGACGTTGTACGTGTTTCTGCCTGACGGTACGCTACTGGCGACCGTTGAAGGGAATGGCACCGCAACCTCGACCCATGTCGCTCACACCGATCACTTAAACAGCACGAATGTGGTGAGCAACAGTACGGGAGTGCTTGCACAGTTGGCGACGTATTATCCTTTTGGGGCGAAACGGAATAATGAGTTGCCGGCGAGCGGGTTTCGCGAAAGTCGACTTTTCATTTCTCAGTACGACGACCTTGCGACGAGTCTCAATTATTTGAATGCGCGATACTATGACGGGGGCAATGGAAAGTTTATAAGTCAAGACCCCGTAGCAAGGGACATCGGGATGATGCAGAAGATGCCGGTCTACATTCTTATGACGAATCAGGGTGGTGGAACGTTAGACCAAACCGCCTTCCTGTCAGATCCACAGATGGCGAATAGCTATTCGTATTCGGTTAATAACCCCATCAATAAGAGCGATCCGAGTGGTCTTTGGTACAAAGAATTCGCAACGGGACAACAGTCGTGGCCCAGTTTCCAGATGGAGCTCGGACAAGCGGCGCAGCAAATGTCACAGGATAGTCCTGCGTGGAACTACGCACTTGACAATCCTTACAAGACCAGCGTTGGAGTGGCGGGGCTTTCAACGTTGGGTGCGATATCTGGTTCGTTAGGAATTGCCACAGCACCATCTATTGTTGCCCCAGGCGTGGGTACTACCTATGCGGTAGGTCGTGCAATATCTACTGCATACTACCTTAACTCAGCACAAAGTAACCTTAATATAATCGGCACAGCACTCTATGGTGCTGGCAGTGCCCCTGCTGGTTCCTCAGCATTTACAATTGCGAAGGCGGCAGGAAGTGCCGTTGTGACACAAAAAGTTAATGCAGTAACATCAGCCGTGAACTCCGGAGTAAGCATGACAGTCAATGCGTATAATTCTGCGCTCACTCAGATTCAATCGCAAATCAACTACATACAGGTTCAGATAAACATACTTTCTGCGAGCATGAAAAGTTCGGCACCAAAGAAATAAATAGTAAATTAACTAAAGCTTAAATACTTACAAACTAATATCAACACATGTCAGACTTTGTTTTCAGTTTAATTAGTCTTTCTCTAGCCACGGTCATTGCGGTGTTTGTCGGATATATAAATTGGCACGGCAATATTAAGCGTGATTCTGTAGCATGGATAGGAAAAAAGATATGCCGACCACTTTTTGGAGACGAGGCACAAGCCGATGGCATATTTATGTATATGACAGGGCTCTTGTTGGCGACAATTGGACTATTGGTCATGTTCGGTCTTCCGTAGTTTAAAGCTACAAAAACAGCATGGATGATCTCATAAGCAGAATAATATCGATTTCAGTTGGTGCCCTCATTCTCGGAAGTGCGTGGGGCGATTGCGCAAGCAAACCTCCAAATGAACCTGTCATTTATTGCGCAGCTAAAAGAAATTGAGCGAAAACTTAACAACTTACTGGCGCAATTAAAACAAATCAAAAAATGACGAAAATCTTTTCAAAAAATAAACAGATTATTTTATTCTACCTACTACTTTCCGCTGTCGCGTACATTTCTTCCGTGGCGGCATTTTTGGGAACGAACGCGATGTCTCTCCAATATGCCACTCTCCTCTCCCTGTTCTTTCCCGCTGTCATCTTTTCGCCCATTTGGTCGAATCACGTATGGGTTCGTGAAAACGTTTTATTCCTACGCAAACCGTTGTTGCATCAGGTCCCAATAGAGAATATTCAAGAGGTTACCATGACGGGTCTCGGAGATATGCATCTTATTTATAAAAAGAACGGCCAAAAAAGATCTTTGCAAATCAACACATGGTTATACACAAAAGACACCTTGCGCGAACTGCTTTCTTTACTTAAGAAAAAAAACAGGAGTATAAAAATTGACCCCAGTGTCCAGGAAGCCTTTGACTGGGAATGGGGACTGGGAATGGGGACAGTCACGATTGATTGACAAATAATATGTCATAATATTTCTTCTTCTTTTACGCACACGTTGATACAATACTTCTGCGATGAAAAACTGGGTCAGAAAAACTGGGTCAGGCACTGTTTATTGACAAATAGTATGGTCTTGTATATATTTGACTCATGCCCAGAACAGAACGCATTGATGTTGGCGGAGAAGTGTACCATGTGATCAACCGTGCCAATGGTCGTCACACGATCTTTCGTGACAAGGAGGACTATCAACTCTTCGAGTCGCTCTTGGCGGATGCAAAAGAACTGACCGGCATGCGTATCCTTGCGTACACGATCATGCCCAACCATTGGCACCTGCTTCTTGAACCACGAAAGGATGGCGATCTTGCTCTCTTCATGCACTGGCTCTCCACCACACATACCCGTCGTGTACATGTGCGTACGAAAACTGTTGGTGGTGGCCACCTCTACCAAGGACGATACAAATCGTTCATCGTAGACTCTGATCAGTATCTGCTCACGCTTATCAAGTATATTGAACGCAATCCCGTCCGTGCAAAACTCGTTCGCTCTTGCGAGAATTGGCAATGGGGGAGTGCATGGCGACGAATCAATGGAGACAAGAAGCAGAAGAAACTCCTTGATCCTTCACCGACGCCACTTCCTCATGGGTACCGCAATTGGATCAATACGCCGGAAAAGACGGAAGAACTCGCCATGCTTCGCAATGCCGTCAATCGTGGTGTACCATACGGAAGTGAAGCATGGGTGGAGCAGATGGTGACGAAGCACCACATGGAATCCACTGTTCGCCAACCCGGTCGACCGAAGAAGCGGTAATCATTTCACCACATGAGTTATGAAAAAACAGTGCCTGACCCCGTTTTCCCTTGACCCCGTTTTCCGTTTTCCACACATACGGATCACCAAGGTGGAACGAACGTGATGTCGGACAAGAATGGTACTCTCGCACAGCTGGCAACGTACTATCCTTATGGTGCGAAACGAAACAACGAATTACCATCGTCAGGCTTTAGCGAAAAACATCAGTTTATTGGGCAGTATTATGACGATGCTACTGCGCTATCATATCTCAATGCACGGTACTATCAGGGGGCTAATGGTAAGTTCCTCTCTCAGGATCCTATAGCTCGAGATATTGGCATGATGCAAAAAATGCCAGCATATATTTTGGCATTTGGCGGCGCGAATGGAATGATTGAGCAAACATCTGTGCTCTCAAATCCGCAGATGTTAAATAGTTACAGTTACTCCGTTAATAATCCTATCAACTTCAGTGACCCAAGTGGATTGTGGTACAAGGAATTTATAACGGGGCAACAATCATGGCCTAGTGCATGGTGCCCATTTCTTAAGACACCGTGTCCACCAATGATTTCATGATAGCGCCGATGTGTATTTGCGCACCGTAGCCAACGAGCGCATAATGGAATCATCATGAAAAAAAGGGATAATACCCAAAATCACCGGTTTGTTTTGAATGTTTCACCTTGCCACTGAGCCATAAAACAGATATTTTCTAGGTATATGTCTAAAAAAC
>MHLS01000004.1 GCA_001819095.1 Candidatus Lloydbacteria bacterium RIFCSPLOWO2_02_FULL_54_12 | reverse complement strand
ATCGCGGGAATGACTGATTTTTACAAAGATGCAAAGAAGGATGTATGGACAAAAATAATCTACGGTGATTCTTCAAAAGATAATGGGATTAAAGCCAATTCTATTGATTGCATCATTACTTCACCTCCATACGGCGATAGTCGCACCACAGTAGCTTATGGGCAGTTTTCTCGCCTTTCTGCTCAATGGATTGATGTGTTTGAGAACCCAAATGATGCTTCTGGCGTAGATAATGATCTACTTGGTGGTAGAGCTACTAAAAATTTAATTCACACACTTTCATCGGGTTATCTCAAAGAATCATTAGAAAAAATTGCGAAACAAGACGAAGCAAGGGCAAAAGATGTATTGAGCTTCAATCTTGGATTGAATGAGTGCCTGAAACAAGCTCACAGAATACTTAAACCCAAAAAGTATTTCTGTCTCGTTGTTGGAAATAGATTAGTTAAACAAGTACGAATTCCAACTGACATTATTATTGCCGAATTAGCAGAAAAAATAGGTTTTACTTTTGAGGATATAATTGTGCGAAATATCCCCGGCAAAAGAATGCCAATCAAAAACTCACCGACAAATATTGTGGGCGCCTTAGAGGAGACGATGAACAAAGAAAGTATCGTTGTATTGAGAAAAAATTAGAGAATCTTTTTATGAATCTTAAACAAAAGTGGTAAAGACTTCTCGGTTAGGCGGAATGCCGATCCGTGGTCATGTGGTTTCCCCGCATTTTTACCGCTATGATACACACCGAGTCGAATATCATATTTTGAGTGAGCCAAAAACTTAGTCGGATCAATCTCTTTCAGAATGTATGCATCTTTGTAGTGAAAGTATTCGTGTCCTCGAATCTTTTTTGTCTCAGCACGAACTAATATCAATCCATCTCCTATTTTTTCGATAGCTTTTTTCCTCAAAAACGCCAAACCATAATATCCCAGAAGTTTCCCTTTTTTGAGAATCAATAATTTCCCTTGTTTTTCATCAACTGTAGCCTGAAAACCCATGCCGTTTCTTTTGCCATTACTGATGGTCTGATGAAGAATTTTAATCTTAGGAAACTCAGAATCAGGGTAACCGAAGCGTTTTCTTATTTCAGCATTTGTAATTCCCTCAGGACTCTTGGTAAACAAAGTCATCATCGAAAGAGTATTGAGTCTCTGAGATTTCAATTCCATTACACCAAAGTCTGGCAGAGCAATATTGTTTTCTGTAATGCCAAGATAGTCCTCTAGAGTTTTACCTATTCCAGTATTGTGACTGCGATTAGACTTAATCCACCCCTTTTTCGAGAGTTCTTGAAGTGCTTTCTTAATTTGGGTTAATGTTCGTTTTTGCATATTACTTTGGCTCCAAGAACCTTTATTTTACTTCGGTTCTAACTTGGACATCTGGCGGAGGGTGAGGGATTCGAACCCTCGAAGGTTTTGACACCTTACGCGCTTTCCAAGCGCGCGCACTCGACCGCTATGCGAACCCTCCATGCTTCTGGTGAGCACTGTTCAAGGTACAATGCGCGGATTATTTTTGCAAACAAAAAGCCGCTTCGCAAGACGGCTCTTTGCCATTCTTCTTGAAGCGGTCGTACTTATTTGCTCCGCCCCACGAACATGCGCGAGACGGCGAAGTATTTTGTTTCGCCCCGTTCGAGGCGCTCCGCGACATAGAGGGCGAGTGCCGGTCCGCCGTTGAGACGCGCCTCCCATTGGTGCGGCTGTGCGACGGCGGAGAGCCACTCTGCACTGCCCGAACTTTCTTTGCAGGAGCCGTGATTGAGGACACCCTGCACTTTTTCGGCGAACGCATCGAAACTTTCACCCTTTGCGTCGGCATCCCTGAAGAGGTCGACGATGCCTTGTGCTTCGGGAAGCGTGGGGCAGGCAACCCACTCGCGAACTTCTTGGGCGTTTGCGTTTGTGGCGGACACTACGAGTGCGAACAACAACATTCCGAACGATCGTTTCATGCTACACCTCCGTGGATGCGTGATTAGTGATTGATGACTGAAAGTAGACCGCCGCCATTATACCACGAAATGGAAAACAATGCAAGTTTGGTCGATCTTCAAGACGTTCGGGTGCCCAAAAACCTTTACTTTCCGGAGCTTCCGTGCAAAATACTCAATCAGAGTTCGCGAAAGGTGTTTATCATGAACCGTGCTTTCCCATTGCCGAAGACGCTGGTCTTGGTTCGTCACGCGGAAGCGGAGAATAACGTGCTTTCGCGTAAGGACAGAACCCGCGACGAGGGTTTCTCGACGCATAATTGCCATTTGACGAAGCGCGGCAAGGAACAGGCGGCGGCGCTCGGAATGTGGCTCCGCAAGCACTTCACGTTTGACCGTTACTATTCCTCGTATTACGTGCGCGCGCTCGAGACATTCCGGATGGCATATCCAAATATCGAGCCAATCAAGGATGCGCGGCTTATCGAACTGCGACGTGGGATCGAAGACCTGATGACCGACAAGGAGATCGACAAACATCTCCCGTGGAGCGAGAAGAGCCGCAAACAACGCGAGGGCCGCTTTCATTTCAAACCGTTGAACGGCGAAAGCTGGGCAGACGGCGAGATGCGCCTGCGGAACTTTTTCCTCACGCTCCAGATCGAATGTCCAGGAGAGCACGTGGTCGTGTTCGGGCACGGCAAGACGCTTCCCGTCTGGGGAAAGATCTTCGGGAACTGGGACGGCGAGGAAACAGTGAACGCGTACGAGCGATATCCTACCGAGAACGCTTCGGTCACGGTCTATCGTGCAGAGGGAAAGAGAATGGTGCTCGACATCTCGAATTTCGCCCCGTGGAAAGAGCGACAGAAAAAAAAGAAAGGCTAAGTCATACCCCGTAGTAGCTGCCTTGGCTTACTGGGGTTTTTTTTGTACGATGACCCGATGCAGTATTTTGACGGCGTGACGACGCCCATCGGGCGGATACATATCGTCGTTTCCGGCCGTGCGCTTACACGGGTCTTTTTGCCGAATGAAAAGTGGAGCGAGCGATTAATCCGTTCGCCCAAGCATCCGCTCATCGTCCGCACCAAGCGCGAGCTGAAAGAATACTTTTCCGGAAAACGGAAACGCTTCACCGTTCCCATTCTGCTTGAAGGTACGGCATTCCAAAAGAAAGCGTGGGGCGTCCTTCGAAGAATACCGTACGGTACGACGATAAGTTACGCCGAAGAGGCGCGGCGGGCGGGGAAGCGAAGTGCGTTTCGCGCCGTCGGTTCCGCGAACGGGAAGAATCCGATACCGATCATCGTGCCGTGCCATCGCGTTGTCGGGAAGGGCGGGAAACTCGGCGGGTACGCGGGCGGCGTTGCCTGCAAAAGGAAACTCCTTGCGCTTGAGCAAAAGTTCGTGTTAGTTTGATGCCAGTCAGTACTTCTGGAGTTTGGAGAGAGCATGTCCGATACCAACCTGCCGGTCGTAAGACTCAAGTGGTATTCCGTAGCAATTCGGTACTTTGCGCCGATGGTCGGCAACGAGTGTTTCATTGCCACGCTCACGATCCGTGCGGTGGACGGCAAGGACGCTCTGTTGAGGGGGCAAGCGCTCTTTCAGCAGATATTCTTCGATCCGGAGTCGGAACAATACTTCCTCCCCGGAGGGATCCCGATGGAACCGTGGTGCTTCCACGCAATCGCGCTTCCCGACGAACGCGCGGCACCGCTTGATGCGGAGTTTGCGGCGGATGCAAAGGACACTCCGCGAGAAGGCGCAAGCGGCGAGGAAGGGGCGGAGAACGTCGTTTACCTCTTCCCCAAAAGAAAACGCCCGCCCGACGGCGGGCAAGGCGGCGGCGGTGACACCCCTCCTTCCGGCGACCCTTCGGGTGGCAACAAGCAATAGAGAACGATCCGCCTCGGTGAGGGGCGGATTTTTTCACGGCGAAAGAGGGCGGTGAATTTCGCTGATTCCACATTACTGTTGCCAAGCTGTCGAGAAGTACTGTCTAAGTTATTATCCACCTTTTTTCGCTTGCAGATGCTCTTTGGGCGAGTAGGATAAGAGTTCAGGAGCAGCCGGTTGCGGCAGCTCACGTGGAGCCCTGTGGGGCCTTAACGACCGGGATGTCACAGTCCCGGTCTTTGGTATTTTATGGCGTCGACGGCTCGCCGCACGGTTTGTTGCTATACTTTGTTCGGGAGTATGAACGAAGAAAAAGACAAAACCACACGCGCCGACATCTTGGGTGGCCTCCGGGCGATCTGGCGCCACATCAGACCATTCAAGCGGACGCTCCTCATATTGGCGGGGCTCGGTATCGTTTCCGCGATCGCGAACGGCGTCGTCCCATATGTGACGGGGCGGTTTTTTGATGCGTTGATCGGCATTTCGCGAGGGGAGTCTCCGTCGGAGGGAGGACTTCCGCTGTGGGCGCTTCTGCTCTCTGTCTGGGTGTTCTTGCAGTTGGTCGCGAACAATATCGACTGGGTCATCGACCGCATGCAACGAAGCGTGAACGTCAAACTGCATCTCAAGATTCAATCCGACGGTTTCATACACCTTTTTCGATTGCCGCTTGCGTATCACAAGAACGCGCATATCAACGGCGTATTGCAGAAGTTGAGCAATGCCGGATGGAGAGTGTCGGCAATCATGCACACGGTCATCAGGATCGCGCCGGAATTCCTAAGCATTTTGATCGGCATCACGCTTGCCGCGAGCATCAACCTCTTACTTGCCGGAGTACTTTTCACGGGCGTTCTGCTTTATGTTGCATTGCTCGTCAACATATTGCGTCCGGTCGCCGCGATGGATAGTGTGGCGCATAATTCGTGGAATGACGGATGGAATGAAGCGGCGGCGGCGGTACACCAGATCGAGACGGTGAAGCAGGCGGTCGGCGAAGAACGCGAAACGAGGGTGGTAGAAGAAAATCTGCTCAACAAGACCTACGACCTTTGGAGCAAGATCGAACGCATCTGGAGTAACGTCAGTTTTTTTCAGCGCACGATCGTCTTTGCGACCCAGCTCACGGTCTTCATCCTTTCGGCGAAATTCGTCGCGGCAGGGACGATCACCGTCGGCGAACTGGTCGCTCTGAACGGTTACGCGCTCATGTTTTTCGGTCCCTTCGTTGCGCTTGGGCATAGCTGGCAAATAATACAAAACGGCATCACGAGCGCTTTGCATGCCGAAGAGGTGTTCAACGAACCGGAGGAGCAATATGTGCCTCCCGATGCGTTGGCGTTTAAGCAGGGTTCTGGCCATGCGGAGTTCAAGGGGGTGACATTCTCTTACGGCCTCGATCAGCCGCTCGTGTTGAATAATGTCGAGTTTGCGGTGAAGTCGGGTGAGGTAGTGGCGCTGGTCGGCGAATCGGGCGTTGGAAAGTCGACGACCATCGGACTCCTTTCCGGCTATTACTTTCCCACGGAGGGAAGCGTGTTTGTCGACGGTGTTGATACGCGAAGGGCGAACCTCGTCGAATTGCGGCGGCAGATAGCGGTCGTCCCGCAGGAGATTGCGCTCTTTAACGACACGATCAGGACCAACATCAGTTACGGCTCATTCGATGCGAGCGACGAGGCGATCGTGCAGGCCGCCAAAGAAGCGCACATCGATGAATTCATTAATTCCCTTCCCATGGGATACGGCACCTTGGTCGGCGAGCGGGGGATCAAGCTTTCGGTTGGGCAGAAACAGCGCGTTGCCATCGCGCGTGCTATTCTTCGCGACCCGCGCATGCTCATTCTCGACGAGCCGACCAGCGCCCTTGATGCGAAGACGGAAGAGTTCGTCTCGAAGGCGCTCGAGCGGCTGATGAAGGGGCGCACGACCTTCATCATCGCGCACCGGCTTTCAACGGTGCGCAAAGCCGACCGCATTCTGGTCTTCGACGGCGGGCGTATCGTCGAGTCGGGAACGCATCAGGAACTCTTGAAGAAGAAAAAAGGAGTCTATCGCAAGCTGTACGACTATCAGATCGGCCTCCACTGATACGGTCGACGCCGTTCGCCGGACGAAAAAACCGCCCGTCTATGCGGGGCGGCTTCGTGTCGTTAGGAGGCGATCCTCGGTCCGTTCTTGGTGTACTCGGCGAGCCAGAGGAGCACATTGTTGAAGCTCTTTTCCGGAGTCCGCTCGAGCGCGACGCCGAGTTTGATCTCGAGCGGCGTTGAGCGCATTGTCGCGTAGAGCTCCCCGTACTTGGCGAGCGCTCCCGCATTATCCGGCGCACTCCGCAGAGTGTAGACGTTCTTCTCCGTCAGGATCGCGTACTCCGCGAGCTCGTCGATGGGGAAGTCTTCCCAACAACGTTGCGCCATCCCGAGCGCGAAGTGGCCGTCGGCGTTCTGCGAGACGAGATGGACCAAGAGCGACAACTGCGGCGCGGACGGTGCGTCGAGGAATTCTTCGACGTTGGCGATGCGGACAGGCTTCCCGTATTTCGTACGGAAGACGAATGCCATGCCGATGTCGAAACACGAACCGCGGCTCGACGGGTCATACCACACGTGCACTTCGTCGGACGAACACATCGCCTCGCGATTATCGCGGCAGATGCGGATGCCGATGGGGTCGCCGTCCTGCTTCGTATTGCGTTTCGGCCAATGGACGCGATGCCCTTTTGCTTCGAGCGTCGCGACATACCCGGCGATGCGTTCGTTCAGCGCATCTCCCGCCTGTCGGACGGGGCATATCAAAAAGATCTTCAATGAGGTCTCCTCCTCAAACTCCGCATATCAGTATAGGTTCCCCACTGTGCTTTTGCAACGCACAAATGCCTTGCGCCACGGTGTTTCCCGTGTTCGTTTTTGGTATGTTACAATCTTTCCATGCATGTAGAAGCCAAGAAACCGCATCTGCGCGATTATTTCATCGCCGTATTTCTCCTTGTCCTCCTGTTTTGGGCACCGCTCGCCTATCACACCGACTTCAAATTGCCGCGCTCGGAAGTTTCGATCGGCGGGACGACGATTGCCGTCGAGCTTGCGGAAAATTCGAGTGAGCGGCAGAAAGGACTCTCGGGCCGCTCGGCGCTTCCCGAAGGGGAGGGAATGCTCCTCGTGTTCGACGAACCCGACCGTTACGGCATCTGGATGCCCGACATGCACTTTCCTATCGACGTCGTCTGGATCGGCGCCGACCGCCGCATCGTCCACATCACCGAAGGTATCGTGCCGGAGTCATATCCGACGATCTTTCAGCCCGACCTTCCCGCGACTTCCATTCTCGAACTTCCCGCCGGTACGGTGGCACGCTACGGCTGGCGCGCGGGGGATGAGGTGACATTGACGCGTTCAACGGATTAAAAAAAAGACCCCCTCGGGGGTCGAGGGGGGTGTGTCTAATATCGGATCGGTATCGTTGCGGGAACGTGCTCGAACGCTTCTTTCGTGATGCGCCGGCGCCTTCCTCCGCCCCGTGCTTTTTTCTTCCAGAGATAGACGGGGATCTCGTTTATGAGCGCCGCACTTTCTTTCGCCGCGCACTTGAGCACTTCGATCAACCGCTCCACCTCCGCTTTTTCATTCTCGGGCAGTCCCTCGCCAAGTCCGCGAACGAGGTCGGTGAACTGCTTTCCCGACTCAATGAGCCCCGTTCCGAGATTGGGATACTCTGCCTTGTGCTCGACGAACCCGATCCGTTCAAGCGCGATGAGTCCGCTGATGATATCTCCTTGTGTGAAACTCGGGTCCTTCGCGCGTATCCCGTCGACCACTTCCGATGTCGGTACGTGGACGGAGAAGTTGAGCGTGTTTAATATCCGCCAGACCAGCTTGTGCAACCTCCACGAACGCGCGATTCGAATGACTTCGCGCAGGACGTAGAAAAATACGATAATCGCAAGACTGGCAAGAAGCGCCAGTGTGACGTTGTCCATGTTCGCTCCTTTTCAACGATGGTGTCTGTGTATGGTATGCCAACTGCTGTGCATTTTATCACATAATTTGCATATAGTCAATGTTGTAGAGCATCCCGAGGGAGATGCGAAAGGCAGGACGCGACGTGTTACGATAGAGACGCTTATGAGCGAAGAGATACTGGAGAGAGGAAAAGTGGTGGATATCGAAGAAGCGCGACGGCGACGTGCGGTTGAGCAATTTCGCGCTGCGCACGGCCGCGACCCGGACTTCGTGGACGAGTTGGAAGAAAATCCCCGCGCACCCGTCGAGCGGATTGCTTTTGCATTGGACTACCATCGCTACATCTCCGCCCAGGTCATGGCCCAACTCGCCGTGGCGCAAAAACACGGCATCA
The DNA here is from genome assembly GCA_001819095.1 of Candidatus Lloydbacteria bacterium RIFCSPLOWO2_02_FULL_54_12. GTDB lineage: Bacteria > Patescibacteriota > Minisyncoccia > Phycocordibacterales > UBA6899 > MHLP01. The sequence continues at coordinate 7,569 of MHLS01000004.1, read as the reverse complement.
CCGTTGATCTGAAGAAGGCGAACGAGGTTTTGGACAGATTTCGCATGGACGGGGTTTATACGGAAGCATTAGCGCGCATGCAAAGCGACTTGGGCGAGCTTAATTTCGGTATCTATGACCAGATCGAAGGGAAGGTGCCCGCCGAGGAACTAGAGGCCGAGACCGACCGTATCCTCGCATCAATCACCGAAGAAGGGAAACACATTCGCGAAGATTCTTTTTAGTACTGTGGAATTGTGTTACCGTTTGCTTTATAAAATAACGTAACTGAAATTTATGGAAAGCGGACTTGAAAGAGCGGTGGCGCATATTAAAGAAAAAGGCCTGCCGAGTGTTGAGCAAATGCGAAACGACATCGCACAGTGGGAGGCCGAGGACCTTCGCGCTTCCCTTGAGGCAAAGTTTGTCGAGTACAATGGGCTTTTCGGCCGTTTCAAGTCGGGCGAAGAGCTCACCAAGGGGGAGATGTTACGCATGACGGACCTTTCGACGGAGTTCCAAAAGCTCATGGGAGAGTAGCGGCCTCGGACGAGCACGGCGGTGAAGCAAGCGTCATACCCTGCGTTCGCGCTTGAGCATTTCCTCTTTTTCGATCTTGGCCATCTCTTCAAGTGCGCCGAGACGTTTGTTCCAGAGCCACGTCATCTTCTTGGTCCAGAGTTCCGGTGCGCGCACATTCCCCATATTCAGTTTATAGAAGCGCTCCCGCCCTTTGCGCTCGACATAAACAAGTTCGGCATCACGAAGTATTTTTAAATGCTGCGAAACGGCAGACGGGCTTGTCTTAAACTCGTAAAAAATATCCGTCGCGGGGAGCCGTCCTCGCGTTGCAAGGAGCTCGATCACCTTGCGGCGTGCGGGGTGGGCGAGTGCGGCGAAGAGGTCCATACATCTATGATAAAAGGAAGAGACACTTAAGGCAATACTAAAGTATCGAACACCTCGGACACCGGCGCGAAGCAGGGTGTTTACCAAATAGTGCGCATACCGCCGGACATTCCTCGTAGCGAGGACATCGCCCCTTGGGGCCGTTTGCAGGCGCGAAGCTTGGCCTTCGTCAAGGAATTTCCTTGACGAAGTTCGCGCCGAAACAGTCGCGCCTCCCGCAGGAGGAGGCGCGTTGCCCCAAGGGGCGATGTCCGAGCGCCCGTTATCCACAGTTGGTGGTCTTCACGGCGGGACATACAATGCGCTCATACACACCTCGAAAGTCTTGCCTTCGAGGTGTTCGTTGAAAGAGAGGCCCCGTTCAAGAACAATACTCATCACATTGTTTTTGAACGGGGCCGCAGTGTTCTTTATCCGCATTATTCGCTCATTAATTGCAAACCTATGCCAGAGACTTCCACACGTGGGGCGGGTGCAGTAGAGATTCAGAGTGTCAGAGGTCATTCCGGAAAGTCCGGAAAGGTCGCATTAACCGAGGTCAGGAAGCGTGACGGAACTATCGTTCCGTTCGATCGCGAGCGGATCAAGAGTGCGACTCATCGTGCGATGCTCGCATGCGGAGAAGGAGGCGAGGCCGATGCCGAGCGCGTCACCCAAGGCGTCGTCCTGTATCTGGAGCGGGAGAAGCGTCAGCGCAAGGAGTATCTGCCGACGGTGGAGGACGTGCAGGATGTCGTCGAGACGGAGCTCATCTTCAAGGACTTTGCGAAAACGGCGAAAGGGTACATTCTCTACCGCGAAGAGCACAAAAAGATCCGCGAACAGGTCGGCATCGTTCCCGAACGGGTGAAGGAGCTCGCGCGCGACAGCAAGAAATATTTTCGCAATTCACTCGCCGAGTTCGTCTACTACCGCTCGTACTCGCGTTGGATCGACCACGAAGGCAGACGCGAGACGTGGATCGAGACGGTCGACCGCTACATCGCGTTCATGAAGGAGAACCTCGGGAAGAAGCTCCACGACAAAGAATACGAAGAGTTGCGGGAGGGGATACTTGCGCACGAAGCGATGCCCTCGATGCGGCTCATGTGGAGCGCGGGCCCCGCGGCAAGGAAGACGAACGTCTGCGGATACAACTGCTCGTTCATCGCGCCGTCGGCGTTGAAAGATTTCGGCGAGATCATGTACCTCTCGATGTGCGGCACGGGCGTCGGCTTCTCCGTCGAGAGCCAGTCGGTCCAGCAGTTGCCACAGATCAAAAAACAAACCGGCCGCATGGTGAAGACGCACGTTATCGGCGACTCGAAGGAAGGATGGGCGGATGCATTCGTCCACGGTTTGGAGACGTGGTTCAATGGCGAAGACTTGAAGTTCGATTATTCCCAACTGCGTCCCGCCGGTGCGCGCTTGGCGACGATGGGCGGCAAGTCCTCCGGTCCCGACCCCTTGCGTGCGCTCATTGACTTCTCGCGCGAGAAGATCCTTCGCCGTCAGGGGCGACGCCTCTCCAACCTCGACGTCCACGACATCGTTTGTAAGATCGGCGAAGTGGTCGTTTCGGGGGGTGTCCGCCGAAGCGCCCTTATCTCGCTCTCCGACTTGGACGACCACGATATGCGCCATGCCAAGGACGGGCAGTTCTATCTGACCGAGCCCCAGCGCATGATGGCGAACAACTCCGCCGTCTATATGCACCGCCCCTCGACCTCGGAGTTCATGGACGAATGGATCGCGCTTATGAAGTCCGGCTCCGGCGAGCGCGGCATCTTCAACCGCGGCGGTCTCCCGACCCAGATTCCCGAACGCCGCAAGAAGGTGTTCATGAAGGATATCGACACCTGCGGGACCAACCCGTGCGGCGAGATCACGCTCAAGTCGAAGCAGTTCTGCAATCTGACCGAAGTGGTCGTCCGCTCCGAGGACACCAAGGCGACGCTCCTCCGGAAGGTTCGTCTCGCGGCGATACTTGGGACCTATCAGTCGACCCTCACGAATTTCAAGTATCTCTCGAAGGAGTGGAAGAAGAATTGCGAAGCGGAATGCCTCCTCGGAGTTTCCTTGACCGGCCAGTGGGACAATCCCGCGCTCGTCCACGACCCCAAGGTCTTGCGCGAATTGCGCGACGAGGCGGTCGCGGTGAACAAGCAGTACGCAAAGCGCTTCGGCGTCAACCCGTCGACGGCGGTCACCTGTGTGAAACCGTCGGGGACGGTGTCGCAACTTGTGGACGCCGCCTCCGGTATGCACCCGCGCCATGCGAAGTTCTACATCCGCCGCATCCGCATCTCGGCGACCGACGGGCTCTTCAAAATGCTCCGCGATCAAGGGATCCCGTTCGCGCCCGAGGTGGGGCAGAGTATGGAGAGCGCGGTCACCTATGTCATCGACTTTCCCGTCGCCGCACCCAAAGGTTCGCTCTTCAAGAACGACGTCACGGCGCTCGAGCAGTTGGGTCACTGGAAACTCATCAAAGAGCACTACACCGAACACAATCCGTCGGTCACCATTTCGGTCGGGGAAGAGGAGTGGCTTGCGGTCGCCTCGTGGCTCTACGAGAATTGGGACATGATCGGCGGGCTTTCCTTCTTGCCCCGCGCTGACCACATCTATCAGTTGGCGCCGTTCGAAGAGATCACCGAAGAGCGACATGGTGAGCTCTCGAAGCGTTGGGAGAATATCGATTTCTCGAAGATTGTGTCATACGAGAAGATCGACGAAACTCAAGGAGCGAAAGAACTCGCCTGCGTCTCCGGAGTCTGTGAGATATAGTGGCCGCCCAAGGTCGGTCCTTGGGACTATGGTATTTAAAGGTCCGACCTTGAGAATTTGGCCTTGAAAGGCGTCTCCTCGGAATTGCCAAGAAACGGTCCAAAAAGGCCCAAAAAGGCCCAACGTTTGACGAGGACATAGCAATTTTGCTATACTGTGATCGGTCGAAATTATGAGTTACCCACTGACGACATGGTAGAAAAATATAGCGCGCACCTATTTACTCCGGCAAAAGAGTATCTGAAAAAGTTAAGCGCACAAGAGCGAGCAAGAATAACATTCAGCATCTCACTGCTCCAGCAAGGCGACAATGACAGCGTATACACCAAGCAACTTGACGGACCAATTCGGGAACTTGTTATTGGATACCATCGCGTAACGTATTTCGTATTGAGTCAGACAGTATATGCGGTGAACGGTTTTCGAAAGAAAAGTGCAAAAACCCCAAAACAACATATTGATTTTGCGAGGAAGATGTATAAGTACATAAAAACAAATTTCTAGTATGAAAAAAGCAAAAAAAGAAGTCCGTCAGTCAAAAACAAAAGGCATGTTTAAGCAAAATAAAAAAATTGAAATACACTCATTCGAGTCGGTACTCAAAGAGTTTTCCAAGGACAAAGAATTCGTGCGCGCCTACAACGAAGAACTTCAACGCCACCGTCTCGCAAAGCAGATCCGCTCCTTGAGGATCGCGCAGAATATGACACAAAGGTTCGTTGCACAGAAAACAGGTATGCCCCAGTCGGTTATCGCACGCATCGAAAGCGGACAAAGCGGCATATCGCTCGACACGCTGGGGCGCGTCGCACACGCCTTCGGCAAAGATATTCAACTCGCGTAGTGCGGACTAAGGTCTCTCCTTGGCTTTGAAAGGTGAGACCTTGGAGAAATTGTCCGCCCGAAAACTAAACGGCTCAAATGGGAAGAAATGAGCCGATTCCCTTGGTTTGGTTGACTTTTGACCCTATCCGGATAGGATAGTCTTCACTTAAGGCGTGGGCAGTGTTAAAATAAAGGATATGGAAAACTCTCATCACAATTACAAAATCGGTAGCTTGGTTGACGGTAAAGTGCGCGACTACAAAGCGATCGAAAAAATGACCAAGCAAATCGAGCAACTTGGTGGAATGCTCCATTTTACAATTTCCAAAGACAAAGATGGCTGGTCAGCACAATGCAATGAAGTCACGGGGATAATTACCGGTGGCGCCAATCCCACCCCCACGGATTTTGAGATTGAAGCAAACATTCGAGAGGCGATATTCACTGCTTTCCACGTGGAAACCACGACTTCATCGGAATTCCTCAAAAAAGAAGTGACACAGTTGGCTCTTTCGGTAGTATAAACTCTATGACTTCGGAGTTTCCCGTAAAGAGGAAAGACTTGTGGGATTCTCTGGGCAACTTAAGAAAGGATGACTGGTTGAAAGCCGGAGAAGAACTCGGGCTTGTTTCAACGGTTCCGACCGGCGGGACCTCCCATGTCGCCATAAGGAGACCGAATGTTCCTGTGGAAGATATACGAGGCTTGGTTGTTACGGTCTACGAAGGTATGAGTAAGGCCCCGTCCATTAATTAAGTTTATAGGGTATGGACGTGGCACAAAGGGCCGTCATCACTAATAACTAGGAAGTTATTAGTGGACGAGTCCTAAGCAAGTGAACGGGAAGGTCTTTCGTGAATTCTTAAAAGCGGGTTTTGAGGAAGACCAGATGTGGAGAGCGCTGGGAAAATTGAAGTAGCACGGGACGAGAAATCCCCAACGGCTCAATCTCGCGAGATTGAGCCGTTTGGGCTTGCGCCCGGAAAAAATGAGAGTAGGGTTAGGGTGGGGTGCAGACAGGATTCAATTCTTTTGCTGACATTCTCCAACTAATCCACCACCTCTATCACTTCCAAATGCAACTTTACATAGACACCAACATCTATCTCGAGTATTTTCGAGAAAATTCCGCAGAAAGACTTGCTCCACTACGTGAGTTGCTCAAACTGCTTGAGGCAAAAAAAGTTAAGTTACTGGTCCCCTCGCAAACTCGCGAGGAGTATCTAAGGAATAAGAATAGGATTGCCGAGGCGACTCGTTCTGCGCTGTTCAAAAAACAAAATGAGATAAAATTTGTAACTCCAGCCATGCTCGACGATAAACTTAAGGCCGTAAAAGAGGTAAAAAAAAATTCTGAAAATCTTAAAAAAGCTTACAGGAAACTGATAAAAAAATATGATGAGGCGCTTGAAAAGGAAGAAACAGATGCAGAGGTTTTGATTCGCAAAGTGTTTGAACTTGGAGAGGCAATTGAAGAGACGGAGGTAATTGTTGAAAGGGCGTATTCCCGCTACATGAAAGGAAGCCCTCCCCGCAAGAATGATAATTCATACGGGGACGCCATAATATGGGAAACGCTTTTGGAGAAAGGTAAAAACGAGAAACTCACAATTATTTCCAAGGATAGTGACTTTATCGATTTATTTAAGGGGGCGCCTGTGTTGAGTAGGTACCTGTTGAATGAATGGAAGATTAAGAGGAAAAAAGGCGCTGTATTATACAGGTCACTTGCTGAAGTGGTAAACAAGTTGAATAAAAACAAACCAATTAAGAAAGAAATAGTTCAACAAGAAAAAGATCAACCGTATTCAACTCAGAGTCCCACCCAATTTCTTAATGGTGTTTCGTATTCGCAATACCCTGTTAATGTCAAAGATTTAAATTCCTTGGTGTTTCAAGAAAATTCGATGCAAAATCCCCCCTGGGTTGTTGCTGCAAGTGGAATGTCGAACTCATTAATTGTTAACAGTAGTCCATTTTCCATGAATTTGACCAACACTGCTTCATTTTGCCCCTACTGCGGGAAGAGAGCCGAGTCTCAGCCGTTCGGAGGGTTTCGCTGTACATCATGTGGGCGAGACTTCCATATTTGAAAATATGTTACTCCTGATTTTTATAGTTGCCTGGATTGGAATCCTCTATTTCCTGGGTGGGGGTGGCTCTAATAATAGTAACTACGAAGATGTTGGTGATGCGGGGGGTTACTAGGTGGGGAATGGGGAAGCCCGCTATTTTTTCGGAATGTGGTGCGGTATTTGCTAGCGCGGGGGACAGGCACCCCAGTAGTATCCGCCACAGGTGGAACTACGGGGCAGGCGATTAATTTCTCCGAAATGTGACCTTGTGCGCCTGCGAAAAAAGAAAAACTGGGGTAGTTAACGCTAAATTCAATTTAACAGCATCAATTTGCTATACTTCACTATATGACCACTTCCGAATCGCAGGAATTTCGAGATACTTTAGCTGCAGATATCCTCTGTACGCCAAAGGAAGATCGCCCAACAATGCTTACCATTGCCAAAGAGAGTGAGGAGTATCAAGAAGCAAAAAAAGAAAAAGTGGAGGAACGTCAGAACAAAAAAGGTCTATGGAACCCTTCGGGCGAAGGGTAGATTAAGTTTTTTGGAAAAAGTTGCACGAAACAACTAAAAAGCCCCGCACATTTGAGGATGGCGGGGCAGTTGTTTCTCCGGCTTGCTTCTCTATCATTTTAACTTCACACAATCGCCCTGTTCGTGGTACGCAAGAAATGCGAATGCATTCGGAGCGTCCCGCTTTAGCTGTTCACGATATTCGGCGTTGGAAAGCGCGCCACTGTAACCAATGAGATACCCGACGTCACGTTCCGTGCCGTAGATCGTCGCAACATACCGCTCCTTATCCTTGAGCACGGGGTCACCGGACCCCACGTTGTGCCAGGTGATGTGGAGCTCGTCGTTTTGCGGTCCCTCTCCCTTGACCTCAAACTGCGCAAAAACCGAAGTTCCTCCGTCGCAACGTCCGGCTTGAATAGACCAGTCCCACAATAACAACGCACACTCCACCGCCGCCAACACGGCGGTGTTTTACGTCACTTGCACATGGAA
>MHLS01000003.1:10221-14417 GCA_001819095.1 Candidatus Lloydbacteria bacterium RIFCSPLOWO2_02_FULL_54_12 | reverse complement strand
GTTCGACCTTGTATTTCGCTAGGTATGAACTTGTGCACAAGTCGCTTAGTTGACAAAAGATTACATGATAAACTATATCCCATGAGGGTCCGTCCATATTTGTGCAAAAATATTGCGGGCGCCCTTGGTGCTACTGTTTTTTTCTTCAGTGCGTGTGTACCGCTCGCGGCTTCCGCCTCGTCGGTGCTTGACATCGCCAATGCAATCAAAGCGCTCCCCCCAAGCTCGCAAACCACCCTTTGCGCTGCAGACGCCGCAGACTGTGCAACGTTCTTGTCCAACCCGACACTTTCAACACTTGCGAACCTCAACTCAACGACCTTAAGCACGATACTCAACAACAGTTCGGTGAGTTACTTGGTGCCGACCCTCGACACAAGCATCCTTTCTACGCTTTCTACCAGCGGGACGTTGAATGATACGCTCTCGGGTCTTACCTCTACGGTGCTTCAGACCTTTACTGCACCGTCTTTTTCAAGCCTTACCACAACCGCCATCTCAAGCATGCTCGGCGGAACAGACGCCTTGAATCCGTCCATCCTCGGCAGTTTAAGTACGAGCTTGCTCACGGGATTCTCGGGGTCAGACATTACTTCGATACTCGGGAGTAGCCTCCTCTCCGCGACCGACCTCCAGAACCTCCCCTCAACACTGTTCAACCAACTCGGCTCCACTCAACTCTCAAGCATCTTGACCATGGATCCGTCGTCCATACTGAGCAACCTCAGCGGAAGCCTGCTCACGGGATTCGACACCTCGGGTGTCATCAGTGACGCATTCAACAGTCTCGCCAGCTCGCCCGGCGGGTCGACGATCATTGGATTGCTTCCGGGAAGTTTGCTCGGAAGCATCACGGACACAACCATGATTGCGGGAATTCTCGACGGCTTTAGCCAAACGTCGCTCAATGCGCTTACCGATACATTTTTTTCCTCGTTTTCGACCGAGACGATGACGGGCCTGTTGAGCTCCATGTCGACCGACCTCATGAATCAGCTCGGCGGAGAATTGCTCTCGGGATTCGAATCTCTCGACCTCGCGAGTATTTTCAACGGGATGGACTTGAGCGCACTCGGCGATCTCGGGTCGATCTTCACAAGCCTCGACCTCTCCACATTTAGCGACCTGCTCGGCACCGACACTATCGCCGGCTTTCTCTCCGGTGACGTAATCGGAAGTATAACCTCTATGTTCTCCGGCGTAGAAGGCGGAATAATTTCCGGTGCACTCGACGCGCTCGGCGCGGGGGGACTTACCGCACTTGGGGGTGATGTCGTTGGCTCACTCATGGGAAGCGTGTCGGGTCCCGTCATGGACGCCGTCATGGGTGCGGTGGGCGGTGACGTGATGAGCACCATCACCTCGTTAACAGGTATCAGCATTCCCGGCCTCGGCGGTTTTGGCCTCTTCGTTCCCGTCAACGACAAGTCGCTCAATTCCGCGTTCAAGTCCTACTCCTCGGCGTTCAACAAGTATGCCTCGAACATGGACCAAATACTAAAGTCGAGCCCCGACTCCCTTCGCAACATCATCACCGGCGCCAACCCTCAAGGTGAAGCTATTAAGGAATGCGAAGAGGGCGACGCTGAAGATCTGGCATTTGCATACACCAATCCCCCTGAACCATGGGCAAAAGCGGCCGCAAGCTCGACGCAATACGGCTTCGCCCAGCTTCCGCTTGCCATACCAGGAGAGGGCGAATACGTGCAAGTCAATAAATCCGGCTCTCTCCGATGCCTCCTTCAGGAGATTATCGGCTACCAGAAGATATCCCTCTTTACACAGATTCACGGACTCCTCAAGCAGTACATCTCCGATGCACAGCAACAACAACTTTCGAATAAACTCTTAAACAAGATTAACGCCGCCAACTTGAGCTGGGCAAAGGAGGGCGAGCAGGTCACCCAGTCGGCAACCGGCGTGCGGACAACAGAGGCGGTCTATGTGGAGAACTCCGACCAATCGCAGTTCGCGAGAAACACGCGCACATCCGAAACCATCATTGCTCAGGCGGCCGCACAAGACGGCGACCCTGTCGGTTCGCTCAACCTCTGCAACCCGCTCGAAACAGCGACGGCGGTAGCGATCAACGTGCGCGACGACACGGAGGACGCGAGAAACTACATTCCGGAAGTAACCCGCTGTACAACTTCCGCGGGTTCCGTATCTGCTTATATGGACAATGCAAACGCAGAAATATCTGATATGGACGGGGCGTTCTTCGAACTCGGCGACATGATGAGAAACCTTCAAGATTCACCGCTCGGTGCACAAGCGATTGTCCGCGCCGAGACAGATCGCCGCCTTGAACAAGACAGACAGCGCTACGCTGAAGCACGCGCCAATAGCGGCTTCCAACCGACAATCAAATGCTCCGGTGCGACGGGTGATCCGTACTGCGACCCGGCATTCACGACGGAAACAACATCGGGAGCACAGAACCAAGAGACCGTCGTCTCCGCGGTCGAAAGCGGCAAGGACCAGATTGCCGGTTCCGAGACGCTTGACTCAACATCAGCGAATGCGGCGGAAAATATCTCCACCGAAGCAAACACGACGGAGGGCGGGGTGGCGGGATACAGTTCAGCCGCACTCGCATCGTCAACAGCGCCGGTGAACGCACTCATCCACGAGCTCTACGACACCATCCAGATAGGATATTTTGATCTCAACAAAAATCAGGAGGACTGGGCGTCCGCGGCCTTGCTCAACATCTACGACATGATGAAATTTAACGACAAACTGCCTGAGGTTGCCATCGATCGCGGGTCCGGAACATCCGAGACTAGCGACACCGACTCCGACAGTGCAGCTGTATACGTCGACTTCTAAACCATGCAACCCTCCGCAACGCACAAAAGAATGTTCGGGTTGGGCACGAAACTGGCAATACGTGTCTTGCTTATCGGACTCGTCATGCCGACAACCGTATTCGCCATGCATACTGACCCCGTAACGGGTGCGGCCGGCAAACACTTTTTGGGCGTAGATTGGGGAGTGGCAGGGAGTACCTTCTGGGACAACACAAAAAACCTCGTCGTTAATCCCAGAGATCAAATAGGTAGAGCGGCATCGATCGTGGGTTCAGGGGTAGCGGAACTACTTGGAGAACTCGTTACAAAGGCACTTGAGGGACTTTCGTGGGTTATTCTACAGGTTGCAGGATTTTTTCTGCAGATTACGGCGGCGATCATGGAACTCGCCATCGTGATGACTATCCAGATGGATCTCAGTAAACTCGCGGTCGTCACGGTCGGATGGACGGCGGTACGCGACTTTGCGAACATGTTCTTCATTTTTGCATTGCTCTATATCGCCATACAGACGATACTCGGCTTGGCGGGGGGTGGCGCGAAGCGCTGGATCGCGCACCTCATCATCGCGGCGATACTCATCAACTTTTCTCTTTTTGCAACGACGGTGGTGGTCGACGCGGGAAATATTCTTGCCGTTACCTTCTTCAACAAATCCCAAGCCACCCAAGGAGCGGGAGGAAAAATTCTATCCATAAAGGACCAAATTATCGGCGGACTGGGGATGCAAACCACCCTCGCAAGCGTAAACAACGGCAAAGGCGGCACGGTCACGGTTACTCCCGTCGCACAGATCATCATTAACGTGGGTGGCGCCATCTTTATGGTAATTGCGGGATATGTCTTCCTCGCCGCAGCGCTCATGATGGTCACCCGCACGATCATGCTTGCCGTCCTCATGATCTTTTCGCCGTTCGCATTCATGGCGTTCGGTCTCCCTAAACTCGAACAATACGGCCACCAGTGGCTCGACAAGCTCATCAAGCAGACTTTTGTCGCCCCCATGTTTCTTTTCATGTTGTATTTGAATCTTACCGTCATCAACGGCATGAATCAGGCGGGGAGTCTCCTTGGTCCCGTCCAGAACATGACGTGGTCGTCGGTATTCAGCGGGGAGAGTTCGTCCTATCTACTTGTTTTTAATTATATTATTCTGATCGGCTTCTTTATCTCCTCGATTTCCGTTGCAAACGGCTTTGCCGGCGGTGTGGGGAGCCACGCGCAGGGATGGGCAAAGTCGGCAACAAAGTGGGCGGGCGGAATGGCCGCCGGCGGTGCCGTCGCCGGCGGTGCTTGGGGCATGCGTCAGACGGCAGGAGCGTACGGTCAAGGCAAGCTCAAAGACGAGAAGTGGGTACAGGAGCAAAACAGGCTTGTGGCAAA
>MHLS01000003.1:0-10187 GCA_001819095.1 Candidatus Lloydbacteria bacterium RIFCSPLOWO2_02_FULL_54_12 | reverse complement strand
CTTGGTAAGGTAAGTCTCGGCGCCGTCGGCTACACCGGTACCGACCGCGACAAAGAGACCTTAGCAATCGCCGAAGAGCGCTACAAGAACGACCCCGTAGCAAAAGAGGCATATCTCAAGGCGAACTTAGGAACTATCTCCGCAAGAGACGAAAGCGGAAAGCTAAAGGGAGAAACGTTGGGTGAAAAACTGAAAAGTTACGTGGTCGGAGAAGAACGTTACGGCAAAGAGGGCGAGTTCAAAACCGCACGACAGACCATTGAACGTGAAAAGGTAACCGCAGAGGCAAAGAAAAGCCTCAAGGACGCGACGAAGCAATTCGGTGACACACTAGAAGAGATCAAGGCGGGACGGATGACCGAAGAGGACGGGAAGAGGGCCGGTGAGGCGGCAGCGGAGGCGATAAAGAAGTCCCTCAGCGTGTTAAACGGGAAAGAAGCGGCAGAATTGCTCGACAACAAACAACTCCAAATGGCGCCGGTCATCGCCGCACTCAATAATCAGCACCTATCAGGGCTGAACACGCGCACCGACCTTGCGCCGGAGACCATCGCCGCAATCACGAACGGTGTTGTCACGAACGGCACCGACAGCGCACGCAAGTACCTCCGCAACCAAGCCCGCATCGGGAGTGGCACCTTCCAGGTCGACGCCGAGAAAGAGCTTGAGCGCCTTACGAAAGACTACAACACCGAGAAAACCGCTTTCGAGAGCAACCCCAGCCCGACGCCGGAGAAAGTCGAAGAATGGAAGAAAAAAGCGCAGGAACTCCGCGGGCAATCCTCAAGATTCCTCGGCATGATGGAAACGAATGAGATTGCGGAGCTCGACGACGCGCTGATCGCGCATGAGATGGTCATCGAGGGATACGCTTCGAACTCAAAGGTGCAGAGCAAGATCCGCGAACGCCTGAATAGTAACCTCTACAGCGATACGGTGGCACCGGTTCTGCAAGCCCGATTTGGAAAACAAACACCTCCGGAACCTTCGCGGATCGTCATTCCTGAAGGCGCACGTACGGCAGGTCCCGTAACACCACCGACGCCCCAGGGACCCGTCACGCCACCCGCAACCAACACGCCACCGACATCTGAAGCCCCGCGGATAATCGTTCCATAGGATTCTTAATGTGACCTAGAAACATCAACATGCCTACTATAAGCACACAACAGATCCCTTGGGCAAAATTGCCGCAAAGAGTCCGCGAGGTCTTAAGCGCCGAGGAGACGATCGACATCTTGGAAAATATCGGTGTGAAATACGGATTGAGCGAACTTGACCGAGGCTTCCTTATGCGCATCACCGGAAAACTTTTGAACGGCGCCCTTCCGCCGACCGAATTCGTCAAAAAGATCGTCGAGGACATCGATATTTCGAGAGATCAGGCGATATCCATCGCACAGGAAATCAATCGCGACATTTTTAACGAGATCAAGGATCAGCTGCTGAACGAAGTTCACGCCAAAGGAGCGCCTGCGGGAACGGTGCCGGCGAGCCCGAATACGCCAACAAAGAGCAACTTCCCTCCGCAGATGTCGACCGTCGGTCCGACGCATGTGGGAAGCATCTTCGAGCAAAAATTGGGCGGAGCATTCCGCGTGAAAAGCGAGGCGATCCGCTACGAGGGCACGGCAACCCCTCCCCCGGTCGCACCTGGAACACCCCAGTTCTCGATCCCCAAAAAACCGACGGAAGTGAAGATACCGCCGGCGCAGGCGTCACCACCACCGAGATCGTAATTGCAGATTTAAGAAATAAGATTTAGGAATTAAGCTTAAATCTTAAATCCTACCTCTTAAATCTTGTCTTTTGCTCAAGGACGGACCTTGTATTTCAAGCACCTCATTATGCAATCCCGTTAGAGGTCACGGACCCGAACAAACTTCATAAAAATGATAAGCCGAACAACTATTATCAGTGGTACTCGGGTGCTGACGTGGACAAAGGGGTCCGCGTCCTACCTCTAACGGGATGCAATTCCAAGTTCCGCAATTTTTGGACGTCGAGGATAAGATCATCGGGCCCTTCACGATCAAGCAATTCCTCTACCTTGCGGGCGGCCTCGGTATGGGTTATCTGGCTTTTCGCTTCATCCCGTGGATAGGTATCATCCTCGGCCTTGCTTTTGCCGCCTTCGGTGCCACCCTCGCATTCTATAAGTTCAACAATAAACCCTTCATTTTCATCCTCGAGTCGGCGTTCAGCTACATCAAAAGCACCCGATTTTACGTCTGGAAGAAGAAGGAGAAGGCCGCAGAAGCAGAGCTCAATCTGAACAACTTCAAGCCCACCAAGCGCGAGACCGGACTGTCTGCAAAATCGCCGGTCTCAAGCAAATTGAGCGACCTTTCGTGGTCAATGAACGTAACGACGAAAGAAGACGAGGACCAGAAACGCATGGACGCCTTGGGGATTTAGAGTGGGGTTGAAGTCAAATGCCGAGGTCGAAGAAACGCATGGATCCGTTGGGGATTTAAGAGATAGGGTTAAGGACTTAGGCTTAACCCCTAAATCTTTCCTCTTAAATCCTGACCTATTTCTGTTCAAATTGCACGCAATACAAGGAGAGGCCTTGGGCATCAATTCTTAAGGTCCGACCTTGTATTGTGTGGGGAGAACGCGGGCGTCTTTAGGCAAAAAACGGGGTATAATAGAGCAACATGGCGATCCCAGGAAAACCCACACAGGACTTCATGCCGATCAAGGATATCAAGAACGGTGTCCTTGTCTTAAATAGTGGCGACCTCCGAATGCTCATCATGACCTCGTCGCTTAATTTTGGCCTCAAGTCGGCGGATGAGCAGGCGGCGATCATTCTCCAATTCCAGAATTTCCTCAATTCGCTTGAATTCCCCATCCAGATATACATCCAGTCGAAACGGCTCGATATTCGGCCTTACATCAAAATGCTCGAAGACCGCGAGAAACTCCAGTTAATCGACGCCATGAAGATACAGACGCACGAATATATCGGTTTCATCCGTGACTTCACGAGCCGCACGAACATCATGTCGAAGACTTTCTTCATCGTCATTCCTTATAACAAGCCGAAACAGGTGGGAAAATCCGGCGGCCAGGGGCTTTTGGGCGGCATATTTCTCGGAAAGAAGGGTGGTGCACCGAAAAAGCAGACAGAAGAAGAGACGCAGAACTTCGAGGAAGCCCGGATCCAGCTTGAACAGCGCGCATCAATCGTGGAACAGGGCCTCGCTCGTTGTGATATCAGGACGACACGCATCGGCACAGAAGAGATCACTGAACTTTTTTACCGCAAATTCAATCCCGGCGAGTTGGAAGGTGCCGTCGCCGCACCATGAGTCAAATCCAAGGTCTGTCCTTCAAGTACAAGGTCCGACCTTAAGAATCAATCCCAAAGGTCGGACCTTGTACTTGAAACCATCTTATGCCAGAAGCACAAAAAAATTTTCAAATCGTGAATACCGGCGGGATGCTCCCCGAAGATATTTACGCCGCGACAAATCTCGACATGAAGGACATCCTTGCGCCTGCGGCAATCAAGGTGACCCCGAAAGACCTCTACGTCGGCGAAAAGATATTGCGGACGCTCTTTGTGATTTCGTACCCGCGCTTTCTCACGCAGGACTGGTTCACCCCCGTTGTGAACCTAGACAAGGTCTACGACGTTTCAATCATGATACATCCGGTCGAGACCGAACTTGCGCTCCGGACATTCCAAAAGAAGGTGGCGGAAGTACAAAGCCAGATCAACGAACGCGAGCGCAAAGGATTCGTCCGCGACCCGGTGCTCGACGTCGCCTATCAGGACCTTGAAGATCTCCGCGACAAGCTTCAGCAGGCACAGGAGAAGCTTTTTGACGTCGGCATCTACATCACGATCTATGCCAACGACAAAAACGAGCTCGACAAAGTGGAAGGGGAGTTAAAATCCATCCTTGACTCCCGTCTCGTCTACCTCAAGCCGGCGATCTTCCAGCAGGTGGAAGGGTATCGAAGCGTGCTTCCCCTTCTTACCGACGAGCTTGAGGTACATTATAAGCTGAATTCTGCGCCTCTTTCGTCGATCTTCCCGTTCGTCTCTTTCGACCTTACTAGCGACAAGGGGGTCCTCTGGGGCATCAACCGACACAATGCATCACTTGTTTTGTTCGACCGTTTTTCGATGCCAAACTACAACTCCGTAACGTTCGCCGTCTCCGGATCGGGGAAATCCTATACGACGAAACTGGAGATATTGCGCACACTTATGTTCGATGCCGACGTCATCGTCATCGATCCTGAACAGGAGTACAAATTCCTTGCGGAAGCGACGGGCGGACACTACTTCAACATCTCACTCAATTCGGAGCATCACATCAACCCGTTCGACCTTCCTGTTCCGCGCGACGACGAATCGCCCGCGGATGTTTTGCGCTCAAATATCATTTTCCTCGTCGGACTCTTCCGCATCATGTTGGGCGGTCTCACACCGGAAGAAGACGGCATCATCGACCGCGCCGTCGCCGAAACTTATGCGCTCAAAGACATCACCGCAGACACGAACTTCGTCGACCTTGAGCCGCCGCTCCTCTCCGACTTCGAGCTGGTGCTGGCCGGGATCACCGGCGCCGAGTCGCTTCTGCAACGCCTCGAGAAGTACACCAGAGGGACATGGGCCGGCTTTCTCAATCAACCGACCAACGTGGACATCACGAAGCGCTTCAGCGTCTTCTCGGTGCGCAACATGGAGGACGACCTGAAGCCCGTTGCCGTCTACATCATCACGCATCACATTTGGACCGCCGTACGCAAAGAGCTCCGCAAGCGTCTCATGGTCGTCGACGAGGCGTGGTGGATGATGAAATCCGAAGATACCGCATCGTTTCTCTTCGGACTTGCCAAGCGCGGACGCAAATATTACCTCGGCATTTCGACGATCACCCAAGACGTCAACGACTTCCTGCGCTCGCCGTACGGTCTCCCCATTCTCACGAACTCATCTATACAGTTGCTCTTGAAGCAGTCGCCGACGACGATTGACCTCGTCCAACAAACCTTCCACCTCACCGACGAGGAAAAATATCTTTTGCTTGAATCGGGCGTCGGGGAAGGACTTTTCTTCGCCGGCATCAAACATGTGGCGATCAAGGTCTACGCTTCGTACACTGAAGACCAGATCGTCTCTTCCGACCCGGCGCAACTGCTGGCCATCCAACGTTCAAAAGACGAGCTTGCGGCGGCGCAACAGAAGTAACCTTTTACTTAATGGGCATAGAGTTACGAGGTGGAATCTTAAAAATCGACACCAAAGAGTCCGTCTTGTAATCGAAAATTATCATGGCAGGAGCAACATCAGTAGCAACAAGTCACCCCGGTGGCGGGGCACAACGGAGCAGTGTTGCAACACAACCACAAGGTGGCGGCCAAAAGGCCCTTGGTGGCTTCACGTGGTGGCTCCTCCTTGGGCTCATGCTCGTGAGCGACATCGGATCTGCGCTTTGCAACGTTCTCGTCACCGCGGGGATTGGTTTGACCGCGACAGTCGCCGGATCAATAGTCGGCATACCGTTGGCTGCCTTCGCGTGGATAGTGGGGGTCCTTGTGTCATTCAACGCCTTTATGTTTGCTATGGGGTATTATCTCTTTAACAAGGTACCCCTCATGGGGGCACGAAAATTGGCAACACAGGGGATAAGTATTATAATTGAATTGATCCCGTTGGTAAGCGTCCTTCCAATGATGACGATATCCTTTCTTATCATCACCATTACGGAAAATCTGAAAAGGGGCAAGGGAATGTTTGGCGGGGTGGCAGGAAAGGTTGTTGCGAAGGTCGCCGCAAAAACTCCGATCGGAAGGGCGGCCGTCGTCCTCTCGAAGACACCGGTCGGGAGAGTTGCGGAGAGGGCGATCCTTGGGTCGTCATCTATGCAAAGTCCGGTAACAAGCGTGGCAAGACCACAAGCGGACGGCCATATTCGCACAGGGCAGACCGGCAAAGAGTGGATACGGGCGCAAGGCGGAGACCGTTTGAAGCAGGAGGCGAAAAAGATGGACGAAGAGCGGGGTCGCCAACATGCTGATGCACCCTCAAGAGCGATTCGCGAGCGGATCAATGCGGAGAGCAAAAAACAGCGGGCCGAGGATGCCACCAAAGAGATGCGCAAGAGTCGGGAGCAGGGCGGGACAATGAAGACTTCGAGCGAATCGGCTGCTGCGTAACGAAGAATTGATCGAACATTTTACATCATGAAATCACGGAATATCATACTCGGGGTTACGATGACGATAGGGATCTTCTTCGTACCGAACATCGCCTTGGGAGCGCTCGACCTTGTCACTTTTAGCACGAACCCACAGACACCGGGTCCGAACCAGCCGGTCACGGTTTCCATTCAGTCCTACGCCATCGATCTGAACTCCTCACGGATCACTTGGTACGTGGACAAAGAAGCGGTGGCTGACGGTGTCGCGGAAAAAAGCATCCGGACGGAAACGAAAGGGTTCGGTAAAACCGTCACAATCAACGTGGTGATTGTCGACGCGGGTGGAGCGCGTTTCGATAAAGAGTTCCTGCTTCACCCCATCGAGATCGACCTCTTGTGGGAGGCCGACACCTATACACCGCCGTTCTACAAGGGGAAAGCACTCCCGACGTATAAAAGTGTGGTCAAGGCGACGGCGATACCCCGCATGTATTCGACTGCCGACGACCCAGCTCTCTTCTTTTACGAGTGGACGATCAACCGCATCCAAGGGGTCGGAAAAGGCTTAGGAAAAGGGGGCGCCCTCATCCCCATGAAATACGCCGGCTCTCCGGTGCCGACGACCGTAAAAGTAAGCGACCCGAACGTCGAAGGTAGCGCACGAAGTGTGACACAAAATATCCTTGCAGTGGAACCGACCGTCCTCTTTTATGAGCAAGCGCCGCTTTTGGGTACCGTCTTCGATCGGGCGCTCACCGGTACCGCAAATACGGAAGGTACAACATTTCGCGTCCGCGCCACGCCGTACTTCTTCTCGAATGACAACATGGCGAACGGGGAACTCGTCTACACATGGCAAAAGGACGGGGCTACCGTCGCCGTCGGCCTGAACCCT
Source organism: Candidatus Lloydbacteria bacterium RIFCSPLOWO2_02_FULL_54_12 (assembly GCA_001819095.1). Lineage (GTDB taxonomy): Bacteria > Patescibacteriota > Minisyncoccia > Phycocordibacterales > UBA6899 > MHLP01. The sequence continues at coordinate 3,128 of MHLS01000003.1, read as the reverse complement.
AATAGCCTTGAACTGGGTAAAGCGGGAACGGCGACACAGTCAAGTAAGGTGGGGCTCACGATACAAAACCGGAGCCGAATACTCCAGAAAGCGGGGGGGCAGGTAACGATTAACTTTTCACAAGAATGATTTCAGGTACAAGGTCGAACCTTAGGAATCAATTCTTCAAGGTTCGACCTTGTATCTAAAGCAGATTCTCCAAGATCAGAAATTGTATCATCAAAAAACATATGAATCCCGTTAGAGGTCGCGGACCCAAACAAAATTTTATGAAAACAACAGGCCAAACAAGCATTACTATTATCGGTAACCAGGTACCAACGCGGACAGGTGGGTTCGCGTCCTACCTCTAACTGGGATGAACCCCGAAGAACAACCCTCATCAAAAAAAACACTCTGGATAGGCCTAGGGATCTTCTTTTTCCTTCTCTTGGCGGGGGGGCTTGTGTGGTACTTCTGGGGAGGAGGGAATACCGGTGGTGTGACCAAGCTTTTTCCGTTCAGTCCGTCTTCAGGAGAAGACGTTCCACAAACTGACACCGACCGCCACGAGATAGGGGGTGACTCCAACGGAGATTCAGGTTTAGTGGCGGCAGATCGACTCTTCCGACAGCTTTCCCTGAAACCCGTCGCAGGCGCATATGCGTTAAAAAGAGACGGGGAGCAGTACGTCCGATTCATAGAAAAAGAAACCGGACATGCATATGAGATCCCGCTCGCAGGGGGCGTCGCGGAGCAACTCACCAATACGACCATCCCTCGCATCGCTATTGCCGACTGGGCTCTCGGCGGGAACGCAGTTCTCCTCCGCTATCTCGAAGAAGACCGTTACACCGGTCGTGAAACGATCAAGACCCACCTCGCCCGTCTCAACCTTTCGTCCGCATTGTCGTCCGACGATGTCGGCGGACTCACCCTTGATTTTCTTCCCGACAACATCGTTGCCCTCTCTGTCTCCCCCGACGGCAAGTCACTCTTTTATATCATAAAAAAAGACGGTGCGGCGGTGGGAAGTGTGGTCAATGTGGCGACAAAAGCCACAAAGGAAGTTTTCCGCAGTCCGTTCACCGAATGGCTTCCGCAGTTCCTCAATAACGGCTCGATCCTTCTTTCCACGAAGCCGTCGGGAGCGGTGCCGGGGTACTCCTACGTCTACGACCCGAAGACAAAAGCACTGAATCGCTTGGTAAGAGAGAAAGACGGTCTGACGGCCCTCGCGAACGCTTCGGGATCGCGGGTGCTCTATGGCGAGAACGTTGCGGGAAACGCCATATTGAACTCCTATGACCCCAAGGGATTCCCCGGCGACGAAGGGACCGTATTCTACGAGAATATCATCCCCATCAACACGCTTCCGGAAAAGTGCGCATGGCTTTCGGATAATATGCGCGTGCTCTGTGGTGCATTCAACCTGACGCCGACGGGACTCATTCCCGACCTCTGGTATCAGGGAAGGATCTCTTTCAACGACACCTTTTGGCTTGCGAATACCACCTCCGGAGACGTCACCTACTTGAGCGATCCGAAGGAAGAAACGGGGCAGACATTCGACGTGGCGAATCCGCTCCTTTCGGAGGATGGCGCCTACTTCATCTTCACGAACAAAAAAGACGGTATGCTGTGGTCAATGCGTCTTCCGCAACAGGTAGGCCCCGAGACATCCGACACCATTCCCGAAGGACTCTCCCCCGAAGAACTCAAGGATGCGCAAGGAAGTCTGCAGGCACCACAATGAGTACTCACGTCAACACCATGTCCAATTTGTTTCGTCGCTCAGCAACTATTTTTTCGCTTCTCTTGCTCCCACAAGTTGTGACTGCGCAAGGGACATACACGCTCAAGGCACCATTCGGGACACTCCTTACCGGTCCGGTTGAACTTTCAACGTACCTCCAAGGAATCGTGCAGATAGCGATTGGGGTCGCGGGGATTCTTGCGGTCATTATGATCGTCGTCTGCGGCATCAAGTTGATGGGCACCCCATCAGCGTCGGGAAAAAGCGAAGCAAAAGAATGCATCTGGAACGCCATCTTCGGGGTTCTTTTGGCTATCGGCGCATGGATACTCCTCTACACGATAAACCCCCTCCTCCTCTCAAAAGAGCTCAATTTGGCGAATCAGGTTGCCCCGCCGGCTCCGGCTGCACCGGTAGGCACACCCGTAGCAGGAACTCCAGCCGGATGCACGGGCGGCACCCCCGCACAGCCACGCCCGACGGCACCCGGATGGTACTTCCAATACTGCAAGGCAGGGGAAACGCTCGGTACATACAACCCCGCTGGCACATCAGGCCAGACCTGCGCTCAACTTGCTCAAGCCGCCGCTTCCACAGGGAAAACACTGATGCCGCAGGCAAACGGGGAAACATGCTTTCAGGTATTACCTCCGGGTGCAGCGCCGGCGCCCATCGCCGGTGGTGGCAGTGAGGCGGATGTGCGGACAAACCTCTGCGAAAACCCCACCTGTCTCGGTCCAAACGCGCGACGGGTTCAGGTGAGCACGAATCCGTGCCCCAGTGTCGGCTCGCGCGGTTGTACCGATGTCAAACAACTGGGCACTCAAGCACAGCAAGCCATCATCGCACTCGCGGGTTCTTGTCCTACCCCCTGCGTTGTCATAGTTTCTGGCGGAACGGAATACTGGCTTCACGGGAGCAGGTCAACAACCCCGCCGCCGCCTTCAAGTACGGCAGCTCACTCATACAACAACAATGTCTTTGACTTAAGAAAGTCCTCTCAACTTGACGCGGTCATCAAGGCGACGGGCAACACCCAAAAGAAATCCTTTGGAAACTACTATCGCTGGCGCCATACTAACGCGGGAGGAACGTTTTGGTACACCGACGAAGGAGACCATTGGCACGCGTGCATCGAAGGTGCTGCTGCATCATATTGCCAGCCATAGTATGCGTCCTCTTGTTTGAGAAGCATCAAAACGCAGGATGGCGGCAGTTTTTGCTTTGGCGCTTTGTTTTGCCGCACCATCGAATTTTTATCTCTACTCCGCCACGGCGGGGATTTTTTCTTCGGTGTATTTGGAGATAATACCCAAAATCACCGGTTTATTCCCCGGTGTTTTTTGTACCCTTTTTCTTTCTCTTCGGAGCAATCGTCGACTCAAGAAAGATC
>MHLS01000002.1:11516-53052 GCA_001819095.1 Candidatus Lloydbacteria bacterium RIFCSPLOWO2_02_FULL_54_12 | reverse complement strand
CAAAATACGGACGAGGACCCCGGAAATACGTTGTCGTTGTTTTGTTTTTAACGGGACACGAGTGGGTCGGACCTTAAAACCGTTTCCTCAAGGTCCGACCTTGTATTTCCAAGTGGTCGACCTTGTGCTCGGGGACTGAATGAACGGGCGGATGGGGTGTTTTCCATCCGCCAAAAACTTCAAACCGTGAGAGCGCGAACGAATTCGTCGACGGTCGCATCGATCTCCTCTTGTCGGTCGATGTCGGCCCACAACTCCCAAGGGATGATTGCGGAACCGTTGTACGCTCCGAGCAAGGAGCCGACGATGGACGCGACGGTGTCGGTGTCTCCGCCGAAATTGACCGCGTCGTAGAGTGCTTCGACGGAATCGGGTTTGCGCAAAAAGAGCGCATACGCGAGCGGAAGCGACTCGTAAACATAGCAGGCGCCGTTCCCGAACGTTGACCGCAGTGTTTCGTCTGATGTCTCCCGTGTGACGCTCCCGAGCAAGCGAAAGCGCTCCGAGAGCCGGTCGTCATCAAAAGCGGCCGTGGAAAGTATTCGACCACCGAGTAAACCCGCGTCCATCATTTCATCGACACGTTCGTCGAGGGCGGTGATCGGCATAAATACTCTTTCGCCGGAGAACGCGGCCGACGTCACTCTCTCCGCAAACTCTTCAGAGTTGACGACCGTGGTTCCGAGCAGGTAACGGACCGCCGCAACTTGCGCCAGTCCCGACGCAACACCCATCGCACTCGCATGCGTCATGAGCGCAATGTCTCTCACCGCCGCTCGATGCTCCCAATTCATCATGGGATCGACGCCACGGAGAGCGTAGTACGCCCCGACCGGGTCAATCTTCATCGCGACGCCGTTCCCTTTACCGCGTTTGTCGCTTGGCGTGTCGGGAGTGCTCCCCGAAGCGCTCCAATGAACGCCCTCGAAAAGTCGTTCGACCGCTTGTCTCGTCGATCCGCCCCAGCCGCGCGTCACCTTCCGCATTTCGGCAATATGCTCCTTGGCGATATCGCCGTGGTCGATCCCGCGCATGCGCGCGATAGAACGCGCGATCGCAAGTTTGAGTTGCGTGTCGTCGGTCGTCTCGCCCTTCGCGATCGGACCGAATTTGTGCTCTTTCCGTTCGACGAACGCCTTGAGCCAGCCGTAGCGCTTCGCGATAGCCTCCGCGCTCATCATCTCGACCGGAGCGCCCAATGCGTCCCCTATCGCGCCCAACGCGAACATGGCGAAAATACGGTCAGTGAGTACCTCTCGTGAATTCATTTGCTATTCCCTTTTAAAAGAACCCATTTGTTCAGTCACTCACCACCACGGTGCGAGACTGAATGAATGGGCGGAAGGAAGGACATCCCTTCCGCCAAAAACAACTACACAACAACTCTTTGCTTGATCCGGCCTTCCCCACCGAAGATCCTCACGCTCTCGGCAACCGCATCTTTTGGGCCGGTCGCTTTCGTGATGTTGTTCGAGAGCTTAACGACAGGATTTCCGTCCGCCTCTTCGACCTTCGCAACGATGGAGAAGGGGCGAAACGCTTCGGCCCAGGTGACGTCGAGGCCGGGCACCTTCTTGTCGGGGGTCGGATGGCATCCGAAGAATGCATTGGTGAGATTCGGACCGATACCGAAGGAAAGGTTGATGTGTTCATCGAACGCTTCACAGACTTTTAGGGCGTGGTCCGCGTTTTCTCCGTCGCTCGGAATAACTATCTTACCCGCCTCCTTCGGCTTGAGTATCCCCCGCTCCTTATACCAGTCGATGTACCCCTCGATGTTCTCGAAGGTATCGCCCGAGTCGTCGCGGAAGCCACGCCAGTCGGCGAGCCACTCCGGTGCGTTCGCGAGGAACTGCTTCGTTCCGAACGTATCAGGGAGGCAGATGCGCAAAAAGACTCCGTACAGTTTCTGCCACTGCTCGAGCACCTGATACTGCGCTCTCCGCTTGGCGTCATCACCCTTCGCGATCGCGGTCGCCACCATCGGAAGTTCGTGGGCGTTCGTACCCATGGGAACGAGATTGAAGTGATGTGCCATCCAGATGTTCGACGTGCCGATGAGTTGGTCGCCGAGCACTTCCTTGCACATCGCAGTGACGAACTTTTCCCAGAGGAAGCTGTGGCGACGGCGTGTGCCGAAGTTCACCACCTTGGGTTTGTACTTCGAGTTCGAGAGCTTCGAAAGCTCCTTGTAGATACGGTCGGTCGCCCGGCTATAAAGCACCTCGCGCTCGATGGGTGTCATGCGACGCATCAGTTCGCGGTAATACAACTCCACGGGGATCTGCATCATCCGAATTTCCCAGAACGTCGCCCTCGACCACGGCCCCGAGGAGCTCATCGCATACTGGTTTCCCACACGCGAAAGTTCGTACGGCGGAAGCTCGAAGTGTTCGAGGAATTCGAAGTATGGCTCGTCAAACATCACCTGCTGATGCATGCGCATGCCCCGCATGTACGCAATGTTGGTGTCTTTGACGCGCGGGCCAAAACGCAATGTACGGGCATGGTCAAACGCGGCGCGAAGTTCGTGCTCGGAGACAACGTCTCCAAGCGGGATCTTCTTGTCGCGATTGATGAGCGAAAACTTCACCTGCACGTCCGGATAGAAGCGCAGAATGAACTGCAACATGATGAACTTGTAAATGTCGTCATCCACCACGGAGCGGTTGGGTGGACCCTCACTTACGGGAGTATTCAGGAACGCGGTCATCACCTTCTCCTCAAAGAACTCAAAGACCAAAAACAACGCACAAGGCTAGACGTTAACTACCACAGACATCGTGATATGTCAATTTCTGACTCGGAAACTCCCTCATGCTTCTTAGTGTAGTATATACACTATATAAATCCTGTCAACCCCGTGCGGAGACAAAGCCGCCCACCTCGCGCAGAACTCCAGCTACTCACGAGGCAGGCAAGGCAGGCCCCTCAACGTACAAGGTCGGACCTTAAGAATTAATCCCCAAGGTCCGACCTTGTACGTTCAATATAACCCGTGTTCTCGGATATATTTCGCTACCTCGGGACGGACGAGGTCGTCAAAAGACTCCCCCGCTTTCACCCTTCGCCTCACCTCGGTGCTCGAGATGCCCGCGGCCGGCGACTCCGAACGCGGAAGAAGCAAAAAATGCGCGGGGAGCTTCCCCTCTTTTTGTAAAATTTCCGGACGGGGATACCCTTCGCGCGGAAATACCGCGAACGTCCAGTCGCAAAGGAGTTTCTCTCCCTCGACCCAATAGCGCTCAACATCGGAGCGATTGCCGTATTCCTTGCGCGGCGCGAGGACGTCAACACCGGTCGCAAAGACGATCTCGGCGTCGATGTGCTCTTGTTGTATCTCGCGCAGGAGTTGTATCGTCGGGATCGACGGACGGAACGCCTCGCGCAGATCGATGCGAAATGCCGTCGGCTGTGCTGTTCGCCACGCTTCGTTGAAGACAATCTCGGTCATATGCACGCGATCTTCCGGAGAAGCAAGATCGGGCTTGTCGGTGCGGGTCCCCGACGGGAACCAGAGCACCAGAGCAAAAAGTCCGGAATGTGTCAGCGCTTCCGCGAACTCCTCATGACCGAGCGAGATTGGATTCGCCGCGGACCCCGCTATTGCGATGCGTCTTTTTCTTTGCATACGCCGATGCTTATTACTGTACACCAAGAATGAGATCAGCGCGCAAGAGACTCGTCGATATGTGCCTGTGTGAGGCGGCGACCGTGGGGAAGCGTCAAAAGTTTGTCGACGGCGCGCGAGGCCGCCGCAAGGCGCTCCTCGGGAGAACCTTCCACGTGGAGATACGGACGTCCAGTGCGCTTCAATTCCTCAAAAAATCTCCGTTGCATCCCGTGGCGGATGTGCTCACCGTCGCGGAAACCGTCTTGAACGAAGGGTATCTCGTCACCCGTCAATATATAGAGGTCGTGCACTACCTGATCCGCAATGCGTGCGACCGTTTCAGACGGAAGACCCATGTAACGCTCGTGCCACAGCGTGGTGGCAAATGCGTCGGTGTCACAGACGAGGAGATGCTTCGCATTCCGTGCCGCCTCATTCTCCCGCCGCAGCTGCTCCACGGCAATGTGGATGAATTCGTCGCTCTTCCACTCGAGAACGCCGCGGCGCATCTTCTCTTCCGAGTACTCCCTGCCGTACTCCGGAACCCACGTCGTTTCGTAACGCTCGGCAAGTGCCCTCGCCAAGGTCGTTGTCCCCGTTGACTCGGCACCGACGACGGCAACGCGACGCACGAAATGCACCCGCACTTGAGGAGGGAGATAGGACCATGCTTTCGACACGTCGGCACGGACTGTCGTTCCGGACATAAAGACACCCTTGCGCTCGTGGTCGACAAGGTAATGCTCCGCACCGAGAAACTTCGCGTACGGTTCGCCGTAGTCTTCGGAAGTGAAGACGATGTCCGGCGCAAAACCCAAGAACTCCACCGTATAAGCTGCCCACTTCTTGGAATCATCATCGAAACCGATATCCGGCACCACGCGCACATCGACGTCGGGATAGAGTTCCCGCAACCACCCCGCACGCGAACGGGCCTCTACAACATCTCCCGCCCTGTCGCACACGACAACGATCAACCGGTCACAATGCGCACGCGCAACGTCGATGAGATACAGGTGCCCCCGATGGGGCGGGAGGAATTTGCCGATGACAAGACCGGTCTTCATTGTGCCGTGACACTTATGGCCGGTAAGGGAGCGTTCGTCTTCCATAGTCTGTACCAGTTGATAAGACCTCGTGTCGCAAGCACAAGGAAGATCACGTAAAGTATCGCAACGAGTTTCACGTCCTTCGCCCAGTAGAGACCGATACCGATGATGTCGACGATGATCCAGAGCGCCCAGCACTCAAGTTCCTTGCGCATGATGAGGATGGTCGCCGCGAAACTCATGACCGTGGTGAACGCGTCGAGATACGGGAACGACGTCGGCTCGGGAAAAAGGACGGGAAAGAGTTCCGGAAGTCTAAAGGTCAAAGCACCCAAAGCGACCGTCCCGAGCGCGATGGCAAAAACATAAATAAGGCGGGCACGCGCCGAAATGGTGACGATGCGACGTCCGCCCTTCGCCTTATCTTCTTCGTCTCTCGGACGAAGCCAGAGCCACCACCCCCAGATCCCCGTAACAAAGAAGTATATCTGCTCGAAGAAATCCGAGTAAAGCGCGACCTGCCAAAAGAGCATACCGAAAAGGAGTGTACCGACGAGCCCGACCGGCCAATTCCAGATATTGTTGCGCGCGATGAGCCACACGCAGAGGATGTTGAATACCGTCCCGATGAATTCGATGGGGCTCATCGGGTAACCCCAGACGGTAAATAGTGTCGTCCCCACAGAAAAGTATTCTGACATAGATAAAGTGAAATAACTGATAATCTCATCTCACACTCTCCTCCTACTCACTTAGTGTATCATATACACTAAGTGAGTGCAAGCCCAACCCAAGTGGGCGGACAAAAAAACGGCCGAGGCGGCCGTTCGATGCTGTACTTAGGACGACGGTGGTTGTGGAGTGTTTCCCCCGCCCCCTTCCCCTCCCGCCCGGTAGATCTGGCAGAGCTTGCGGTAGGAAACGGACAGGCCGACGACCACCGAGAGGACCGTTGATGCGGTGTCGACGAGCGATGCGCCAAAGAAAAACCTGACGCTCTCCATCGCGACGATCATGCCGATCCAGAGAAAATAGATCTCCGCGAACTTGGTCCGCCCCTTCGGATCTCCCTTCACATTCGCGACCGAGGTGCGAAAAAAGAAGAAATAGGCGAACGCAAAGATGGCGGCAAATGCGAGGTTGCCGACGATGACCGTGACGGCGGGCACCTCCGCTATCACCTTCGGACCTTGAAAATAGGCGAACAGCAGTCCGAAAACAAGTCCGGCCACCATGCCGTGGATCAACGCCTTCTGGGGTGAATCCTGAACGGGGTCAGACATCTCATACTCTCCTTAAGTGACAACTGGCACTAGTCAATCACAGCGTCCGGCCGTTGTCGAGCGCAAAGAAAAACCCGCTGAACGCGGGCTTTGACGAAAATAGTTACGGCGCGAGGATGGCCCCAGAGTGGGTCATGCCCACTCCGACTTTTTCCATTTCACTCCGCGCTGACGCAAGCGAACCGTTGAGGTCGATCGCACGGCAGGCGTCCCCGACGACGATGACACCGAAACGTTCCTTGCGTGCGGAGGTCGCGGACCAGAGGACGCAATAATCCGTCGCAAGGCCGCACATGAACACGCGCCTGATACCGCGCTCGCGAAGATAGCCGGTGAGTCCCGTCGGCTTGCCGTCCGCCTCGGTGAACGCGGAGTAGCTGTCGACGTGCGGACGGTACCCCTTCCGAACGATAAGCTGTGCGCGCCACGTCTCGAGTCCGGCGTGCAATTCTGCGCCTTTCGAGTCTTGGATGCAGTGGTCGGGCCAAAGCACTTGGTCGCCGTAGGGAAGTGCGATCGTTTCAAACACTCCCTTGCCGGCATGAGACGACGCGAAAGAAAGGTGGCCTGCCGGATGCCAGTCCTCTGTCAGAATGACGTTCGCAAAGTGTCTCATGAGCGCATTCGCCACGGGAACCACTTCGTTGCCGTAAGGGACGGCAAGTGCGCCGCCCGGCATGAAATCGTTCTGGAGATCGATCACGAGAAGCGCGTCGCTCCCGTTTATTCCGATACGGTCGATTGTATCCATCGCTCTGTTTTCCTTTTCATTTCATTCGAACAACTGCAGAAGACAGTAACAGGAGGGAATACTACTGTCAACGGCATAAAAAGTTTGGTGAAATATGCTCAAGCGACGCTCAAAGTACGAGGTCGAACCTTAAGAATCATTCCTCAAGGTTCGACCTCGTACTTTGAATTACCACATACGCGTTACAACTCACCAAACTTAAAACAAAAAGGGGCGAGTTTCCTCGCCCCATTAGATACCACTACCGCATCCGTACGCTCGAGAGCGCGCCGCCTGTAACGGCAAGCACCTGATCGTCGATGCGCATGAGCAACATGTCGGTCGTGATGTGCTTATCCCTAACTTCGACCACGCGCCCTTCCGTAGGGACGGTGAGCGAAAGCACGCCGTCGTTCTCGATCGACGCGGCGACCCCTTTCGGAAGTATCGCCATATTGAGTTCCGGCGAGTCGACGATCCGTCCCGCGAATGTGTAAGCGCCGTGCTCGCGGTCGAAGGTGAACGTGAGCAGCTTGTAGTCGCCCGTTTTCGAGAGCACAGTCGCCGCGACGAACCGCCCGAAGCCTTTCGCGTTGACGACCGCCACGGAATCAAGCTCCGGCGCACGAACAAGAGCGCATGCACTTTCTCCGAACGGAAGAACGAGGAATTTCGCACCCAGAACGTCGCTCACACCGACGCCGTCAAAAAACGCAGTCGAGTTGGTCGCCACCGCCCACGTGCCACCGACCGCAAGCACAGGCTTCGAGAAAAGTCGGAGCGTAAGCTCGGTAATCCCCCGTAGGGTGACGACGAAAAGTCGGTCTCCCGAACGAAAGAGTCCTTGCGCGCCAATGGGGAGCGTGAGCTTCGTCGGAAGGAGTGTGGCTAGAGCGATGTATTCCGCCGCGAGTGTACCGTTCTCAACATGCGCGATAAGCCATCCGCCTTCCACCTTCACCACCTCACATCTTGGCGGTGCGTTGGTACTGATCGTGCGCTTCGTCCGAAGCTCGACGAGCGAATCGTCTTTCAAACGGAGGACCCCCGAGGGCCAAACTCCGACGACGCGCCGCAAGGGTTCGTCGAAGAGTTTCTCGAACACGAGCGTCCCCGCTCCGGTCGTTACCGCATAGAGCACCGTCTTCGCGCCACCTAAAGCAACAGCGCTCGCAAATGCGGACGGCGGTCGTTCCCGCAAACCGGACTCGAACGTCGCTTCATACCACTGGGCAAGATGCGGCGGAATGACGCGGAAATCCCGCACCGCCCGATTGAGACGGACACCGGAAGTGAAAACCGACTTGTTCGCTTTCATGCGCGCGAGAAGGTCGCCGGGACCGTACCCGTCGAGCTTTCCTTTGTACGGATGGATGCCGCTCCACAGTTGGAAAGTCACAATCGCCCATGCGAACCAGTCGCTCCCTTGGTCGAAGGTGGCTCGGTGCCAGTCGCGGATCGAAGGCATGATGACCGAGGCACCGAACTTGCCGATCGCCCACGAGTCAACGTCGATCACGTAAGGCATCGGCGCATCAGCGCCCTTCACACGTGCAAGCCAATTGAGCTCGTTGGCGTCGACAAGCACCGCTCCTTTGTCGTGAGCGAAGGTGACTGCCTCGCGCATCCGCTCGACAAGAGTCTTCGTCATATCGTGAGTGAATCCCTCGCGCTGGCGAAAGTCGTTCGTGAAAAGACGCGACAACGGTTCCCCCGAAACATACGGCATGTGGAAACCGACGGGCTCCCCGGTCGGCAAGGCGACAACGCCGGCAGGTGCAACAACCGACGGATGCTTCAGGGGGCGCAAGAGCGCGATCTTTGCGATCATTCCGTCGCGGCGCATCTTTTCTTTGTCGGTATAGAGTTTCACTACCGTATCACCGATGCGGTAGAGTTCGCCCTCGCCCCCGCTGGTGAGGTAATCCGAGGGATGGATCGTGACCGTCCCCTTCCCTTCAAGCGAGAGTTTCCGCGGTTGTTTCAATGCACTCATCGGTCCCTCCTTTCTTGTCATGTGCGATAAGGACGACCGCGCAGGCGAGGTCGTCACGCGGTCCGTTGCCGTCTTTGCCGAATTCCTTGAGCGCACGGCTTAGTCTGCGTTTCATGAATGCTCCTTCCGTCGTCTTGAAATCAAGGAGCCGGAGCACGGCATCTTTCCAGTCAACCCCAGAGACCGAGGTCACACCGTCCGTGAAGACGGCGACCGCCGATGTTTCTTCCATTGCCGCGGCGTCAAAGGCGATGGAGACACCCTTCATTCCGTCCTGAAGCGAAGATGCTTCTTCGGACGCTTTCGTCCACAAAGAACCGGGAGAGCGCACCCAGTGTTCCGCCGTAAAGAGACGCGCCGAAGGATCTCCGCCGTGGGCCAAGACAAAACGCTCGGAATTTCCGTTCACACTATCCGCATACGCCGGATAGAACGGCATGTTGTTCGCCCAATCGAAGCGCGAAAGCATGACCGTGCCGTCACGGAGCTCTCGTGCGACGACACCGTCGCCCTGTAAATATACGTGTCCGCCCGACGGTGCAAGATATGCATAGAGGAGCGTGGCGAGTGTATCCGTCTCCCGAAGTCCGAGAAGTGTCGCCGCCGCGGAAAACGCCGCGTGCCTTGAGGCGAAAATACTTTCTTGGCCCAGATTTCCTTTGTCGAGCTCTCGTATCGTCTGCATGAGGAGGAACGTGGTGAGACGTGCACCCATGTCGGTCTCCCCGCCGGACGAACATCCGTCGGAGACGACGACAGCGGCCATGCCGTCGTCCGCCTGCGACAGTGCGTGGTCCTGACACGGCTTCCCGTACGTCACGTGGTCGCCTCCGATCACGAAGTGGTGGTCTGCGCGAAACTTCATTGTGCTCTCCTTGAGAAAAAAGGGGCGGCACATGGCCGCCCCCGCTGTTGATAGACTTACCATTCCCGATAAACAATTTCCATACCGCCCCATGCTCCGAGGTCTCTCCTTGGGGCTTTACGCCAAGGTGAGTCCTCGGAAATGCGGCAAAAAGAAGAATGAATTAACGGGGTACGGCTTTTAGATCGTGGCGGCGATTTGCTTGCTCGGCCCGCCTGTTCCCAGTGACTGCGACTGGCTCGACACGGAACGCGAAACGAACTTCGCGATCTTCGCCAGCGTTTTCGCGCTTGCGTCGCCCGCATCGATGAACTGCGTCATACCGGCCTCTTTGCTGAAACGGTCGAGATGATCCTTGCAGGAAGCGGTATTAACGCCGATCAGAATCGAGACCATCGACTCAAGAATCTCTCCAGTCACCGACTTCGCCAGCTCCGCCTTCACCATCGGCATCGTCGCGACCGACGCATTCTCGCCGCCGTCGGTAATGACGAAGGCGATGCCGTTCGCGAGGTAATCGCGGTCGTACAGCTCCTTGCCGTACTTGTTCATTGCGCCGACCGCGGAATAGACCGCATCGCAAAGGGGCGTCCATCCGCCCGGATTCGGCATCGGGTATTGCGCGGGGTCGATTTCGGCGAGCGGCTTGAAGCCGTGGATCTCCGTCACGCCCCCGCGGTACCGGTCCGAAAAGTAGAGCACGCGAACGAGGAGATTGTCCGAACGCGGCGACGCTTTGCACGAGCCGACCGCCTCCTTGAGCATCGCCAAGAGCTGGTCCATGAACCCGGACACCGAGCCGGATTCGTCGACCGCAACGGTGACGAGCGTGTACTCCGTCGCACCCAAGTGCTCGATGCGCTTCGCGGTGAATGTAAAGTTTCCGCCCAGCTTGTGGTCCTTCATCCCGTCGGGAGTGGTGATACGCGGCATGATGTTCTCCTTTTTTCGTCTTGATCGTTACTTGAGAAAATCCGCCGAGGACACCAGCGTCATCCCTTGGGACTGCATCTCCCCGAGCCATTTCTTGGCGATCGCAGGGAAATCGGGGCCCCCGCCCACTTGCGGGACCGGATTCGAGCAGTCGGTCAGGATATGGAACTTCTTGATGTGCTCGTCGCCGATATTCCGCGCGATCTGGTCGACGGTCGACTTCACGCAATGCGAAAGCGCTTCGCCGGCCACGCCGACGATATCCGCATCCTGAAGCATTGCAAGAAAGTCACCGTTCAACATGGTCGACGGATCGTTCGGGTCCGGCACTTCGGCCATGAGTGCGCCGTAGTGCTCGGTGAACGGATTCGTGCCCTTGGTGACGTAATTCACCGTCGCGAATTCCTTGCGCTCCCATGCTTCGAGCGACGCAAGTAAGTTCGCTTCCACATTGTGCCCCGGCGAGCCGATCTTGCAGTGCTCGGGCCAGACCATCAGGTTGTAATTCCCGTTCTTTTCGAGCGTGTTCGCATACGTGAGCATGCGGGCGCGGAGCGACGGATCGCGCGGCGTCCAGATGCCGTTCTCGATATCCTTCCCGAAGATGAGCGTGAACGGGTTGGGCATTTGCCCGTCTCGGTCGCGCCACATGCCCGGATGTCCGACGTCGATCGTGTGATGCGAATCGAGCGTCACGTGGATGTCCTCGAACTTGTGCCCGACGCGGCCGATCAGGGCCGAAAGGCGTTTCATGTCTTGGGTTGCGCCTGCAACCGGCAAGCTCGATCCCGAAGCGTCCATGAAGTCCACTTGCGGGTCGATGACGAGGAGGTGCACCTTCAGTGCTTTGGCCATTGTCTTTACCTTTCTCTGTTTGGGTTGTCAACGAACGGAAGAACGTTGCCTCCCGCGAGCGGTTTTTGGACCGTTCGGAGAAGAGAACAAAACGGCGCCTATACCGATGGGGAGATTGCGTTTCCCGAGGCGCGTCAACGTTCTTACTTAGTGTATTATATACACTATATATAATACCTGCAAGTCCCCGCCTGTGGATAAAGTGTGGATAGTACACTAAATAGGCGACTCGGGGGTACTCCCCTTGGACATGCCCCCCCTACCAAGCACCCGAAAGTGGCTTGGTGGTGGGGGTCTTGGTCCGTTTGACACAAAACGCATAGATTCTGTAAATATTGCATAGATATTTGCTCTATTTGCATAGATTTGGTATAGTAACCTGTGCAATGACTAAACATGGGATGATGAGCATAAACGAAGTAGCCAAGTTGCTTGGAGTTTCGATCGATACGCTTCGACGCTGGGATGCGTCCGGGAAACTGCGGGCCGAAAGGAGCCCCGGCGGGCATCGGCACTACGACCGCGATACGATAGAGCGATTCAGCAAGGACTTCTTCGCGCTCGCACGCGTATGGGCCGAAAGTGTCACCCCTCCGGAACTTCCTTCCGAGGTGTACTGTGATACGCCGGATCGCTTTCGTGCGCGCCAGAACACTCTTGCGATCCTTCTTGACCGACAGGAGGAAACTCGCGCAATCGCCCCAATCGTCGCATCCATGACCGGAGAGATCGGCAACAACTCTTTCGATCACAATATCGGGAATTGGCCCGACGTCACCGGCATTTTCTTCGCGTACGATCTCCCGAAACGCATCGTTGTACTCGCGGATCGTGGTGTGGGTATTCGTGCGACGCTTCTGCGTGTTCGACCGGACATCAAGGACGACATTGAGGCGCTCACCATCGCGATCTACGAGCGTATATCGGGGCGTGCACCGGAACAAAGAGGGAACGGCCTGAAGTTCGTTCGAAAGGTTGCTGAAAAATACGGTGTCGGTGTGACGCTACAATCCGGAATTGCCGTCGCAGAGATCAAGAAGGGGACGAAAAAATTATCCATACGCTTGGCAGATCGGAACATCCGCGGAACCATCGCCAAGATCACCTATTAACATCATGCGTATCGAACTCAAAAAATTCGGTCAGGTGCTCACCTCGCGCCCCCTAGGGAAGGAGGCGTTTGCGGCCATCCGCCCGACGATTGACCCCGCCGCCGAGAATGTCGAGATCGACTTTTCCGGTGTCATCTCTCTTTCACCCTCTTGGGCGGACGAGTTTTTTGGCGCAATGAAGACGATGTACGGAGATCGCCTACACTACCTTCCGAGCGAAAACCCGTCTGTTATCGCCACGCTTGAGATACTTGACGAGTGAGCGAGACCCCGAAACACGGTGGCGCCAGAAAGATGCGCCTCCCCGCAAAGTAACCATCCTCGATGGATGGTTACTTTGTTCTTTGCTCAACGATTTTTATTGGTGTGTAATACCCAGTGGCTTTGCCACGGGGATGCAGAAAAATCATAGAAACTTCGCATACTCGGGATAATTGTCCCTAATGACAGACTGCCATGCGGCCGTTTCACTGGGTCCGTCAATGTCCCCTTTGTGGTACACCAAGAGCACGTGCACAGTCATGGCGCTTTTTTGTATTGCGATAATGCACCTATTCCCCGAAGCGTGGCGGGACATTTCAGTGCCCGCAATTTTAAACTCGGTTTTACAAATTCTTATATCATTATCGCCAGAAGTACTTATCGTTTCGGCAATCTGCTTTCCAAAAAGCAACTCGACGAAAGCGAACTCCACCTCCAGACCTTTCAGTGTGCGGTCCCAAGCACCTCGGTATTTCTTGGCAAATGTCTTTATGAAATGCCTTTCGGTAAAAGGCCTGAAGGTGACCTCGTACTTCATGGCTAATAAATTTCGTCGGGATTTTCTTGAGTGAAAACGTCGTAAGAGACAATGTCGTTTGGTTCCGCAAACATGAAGGGCATCTGTTGATGCGAAAACTTCACAATTTCGGCGGTTTTTTTCCCTTTCCATTTCTTGTCGATTTTTTGTATCAACCGCATTTCGTCCGCACTGATCTCGGAGAGCGGGATTTTCGCTCCACCGCGAGTCTCGGTGATGCGCATTGCCCCACCCTCCGTCTGCTCAATTGTTATTTCACCGTTCGTTGTCATCTCATCAATGAGGCGAAAATACGTATCGGCAACAGGACCATATTGGATCTTCCGATATTGCATCCCGCTCATGCTCTCGAGATGTGAGTAGTACCAACCGAAATCTGACAGGTACAAAAGTTTTGCGAGTTTTGTCTTTGTAAGATCTTTATTCAAACGCAAAAAGGCAAGGATCATCTGCTTGTATTTTTCGTAATTAGGGAATTCCCCACGCTCCAAATCTTCGAGGGATGTGCCCAAAATTTCCGAAAGCTTTTCAAATTCTCCGAGAGTAAGTTCGCGTATGCCTTGCTCAACGGCGATGTACGACGAACGTGAGATATCTAATTTCTTAGCTACTTCGGATTGCGAAACACCCCTCTTTGTCCGGAGGGTTTTTATGAACGATGCATATTTAGTCCTCATGCGTTACTGGAATTAACTAGTGAATAGTTATTGATATACATCCAGCATACACAAGGTGTATGAAATGTCAACATGTAGTGTTGATAATCTTTACATACTATGATACAATCGCCTTGAGGTGTTCATTTTACTGGTTTTTTTGGTCAAGCCGACCTTGGGCCAACAAAATTCCACCGAGGGATTCACCTGCCTTTGATCGATGAGATTCGACGAGAAAAGGGTTGCCACGCAGAAATCACCGCTGTGTACAAAATAACATTACAAAAGAGTGACCTAAAACAAAACCACAATGAGCGAATCAAAATCGTTCAAACTCGGCCGGAATGCGGGAAATGGCAGGTTTGCCCCCGTTGAGAAGGCAAGGGAGAACCCGGAACGCTATGTTGTTGAGCATGTCCCCAAGAGGGGGTACGGCGATACACCAAAGCGCTAAATACCCGATAACAACAACTAAATATGTTTAGCTAAAAAGCGCGAGGCCTAACAACCCCGCGTTTTACTCTTTGGCGATATCCGTAGTGGGGAGTTATTTTGTTCCCTGCTCAACGATGTTTATTTCTTCGGGGGTGAGGCCGCAGACCTATTCCAATATGCTATTTGCAAATTTCTGCTAAACTTTTCTTTTCTTTTTCTACGCTATGCACTAATTTGTTTATAGATTCTTTTTCTAATATTTTATTTAACATAGAGTCTTTACTTCCCAAATCTTTAAACGAGTGTCCGCTGTGCCACCAAACATTATCTATTCCCATAAATCGATCGTGAAACCTTTTGGTTTTGTGAATAGTAATTGACCGACCCTCCTCTCGTAATTTTTTAACCTGTATACAAAAATCTGCTGGCTCTATCTGTTGTGTAAAAATAGTGACTTCAATTTCGGTTTTTAGAAGTTTAATCATTGCAAGAATCTGATCGTCAATATACCAGTCAATTATAGTAATGCTGCCTTTTGCAGACATCATTAAATTTCTTATGCGGAGGTACGGTCCATAGTAATCCCCTTTTTCTATATATAAACTACCTGAAACCAATGGTTTTTTCTCTTTACTCTTTATCAATATTGGTAATTTCTTAACACTTTTTCGTTCTTCTATCAGCGTTTCGAGGTTTACAAAAGATCCACCGACAACCTTTCTTAAAAGATACCCTGTGCTAAATGGTAGCGAAACTATTGACACACCAATCCCATAACTAACTGCTTGTTTCAACAGGGGTGCAAAATCGCCGTCACCCGAAACAAGAACAAACTTTCCCACTGAGGGGAAAATTTTCATTGCATTTACCGCTAAGTCAATATCCAATCCCAACCCCTTTGAAAAAAAAGTGTCTTTCCCGTCCATTTTTATTTTTACAAGTCCTACACAATGTACTACATACCCACTTTTTTCAAGTAGAAGATAAAATTTCTTCTGTTGTTTGTCAGTCGGATTAATCGCACCAAAAAAGTGGATCTCCGCTTTCGGACCAAAGTTTTTTTTAAGAGTATTGAAAAACGTGACATAATTAATCTTTTTATTGATTCGATGCGAGGTCGAATAAAGCCAACTACCATCAATAAAAACAGCCGTCGCACGGTTGTTGTGTTTCATAAATTACATGCTCACATACTTCTTGCATAAGACCGAGGAGCGCTCAATATGTCGCTTGATTGTTTCAAATTGATTTTCTTTCATGTGAATTGGCTATTTTGTTCCCTGCTCAACGATGTTTATTTCTTCGGGGGGTGAGGCCATATCTTTGGAGGGGCTGTCCCCTATTTAACGCTGGGCTAAGACCTTGTTGCGTCTTGTGGATTTGTTGCTCCGCCAGCGCTATCCTCCGGGTAAAAGTTGCCCTTCTGTAGCAACCGAAACTGGTCACATTTTTGCTCTATCTTTTCAACTTCATCTCGCGACAACTCCGCATACTGTTTTGTGTCTGAAAAAGAAGCTATTTGCGTAGGCCCACCCACGCGGTTGTCTTGTGAGCTAGTTTCTTTTATACAAAAGGTAGCAAGTTCTGCGGCGTGTTGTGTGGTAATGTCTGGTTCATATAAACGGTTAAGTAAATAGTTGGCAATGATTGGTATCCCGATACATTCAAAACCTATCGGGCTTTTCCGTGGAACAAAGTTGTCATTACTGTTCAGAGTATAAATTTCTGGCTTTCCGTCTGGCATGTAACCAGCAAGAATAATACTTAACGACGGACGATCTTTTGGCGCTTGATGAGAAAAAAATTCGTCGAATCGTGCTTTGCCAAGCGAGCGCATCTGTTCTGCCAAAACAGATATACCATTGCGAAAATTTAACTGGCGAGAAATGGTGTCAAAAAAATGCATGGCCAAGGGGCCATCACCTGCAATGCCTACTGCATTATGGTCATCTAGTTTAAAAATTTTCTTGACTGTATCGTTACTTGTTAGGAAAGAACTCGCGCGACTATCGGAAGCAAATAAAACTCCATCCTTTGCTATGATACAAATAGTAAGTGTCATGTTAGATTCACTTTCACGTCATCGCGACCACTTGGTTCTTTCTCATTACAACTTGGCTCATATTGTTTATACATCTGTTTTTCTGCGGCATTTCTTATGTAGTCTTTGGTTATCTTTGCATATCTAAAAAAACATTTTTTTGATGAAAGATAATTTTTTATACAAACATTTGTTTCACTCGACGACAAATGTTCCAATAATCTCTTTTTGATATCTTCTGTCTGCCCAACATAAAATATGTAATAATTACCATCTTCAGCCAAATAAGAAAACCTATAAACACCTGCTAAATTACCAGCAAGCGCTGTTACAGAACTGTTAGATAGTCCTGTAAGTTTTGTCCAAGTTAATGTCCAACTTTCCATAGATTTTGTGTGCCTAAAAAGAAAAAGGAGTAGAAACTATAGTAACATTTTATAAGACTCTTTCAATAAACGCAATGACCGTTGACACGACGGTCATTTTGTTGACTGTTCGACGATTTTTATTTCTTCCGGGGTAAGGTCGTAGAGTTTGTAGACCATTTGATCGATCGCGCTGTCGGTTGCGCCGATGTTCGCCTTGAGTCCGGCGAGTTCGCTTTTTGCTTTTTCGAAATAGTCGAAAAGTTCCGATTTTTTGGAGAGCAACACCTTAACCTTCGCCGCTTTCACAAAATCTTCAAAAGACAGTTCATAGAACTTTTCCAGTTTCGTCGGCAATTTTTCTATCCCAAGGTCTGATTTGAGGATGGTGAGGTGCTTTTCCAATTTTTCGTGAAATTCTTTATTCATTCGGAGCATTGTCTCTGCCCTCTCCTCGAGAGATCGCCCATCAAGTGCTGGTGTGGGTATCAATCCAATGGTTCGAGCCTGTATTTCGGAAAATACTTTTTTTGTAGACTTATACTTGTTGATGTAATAGTAATTTATGAGTTTTGAGTTCAGCACGGCCAACAACGATTTTAGGCTGACATTCTTTCCTGTCTTTGGTGTTATGACGACAAGCGTGTTGAGGGCAAAATAGTTTTCATCATCATATGTGAAAACAAGGTCAGCGGACACCCTTCTGAAAAATAATTTCGGCTGAAGAAATATGTCTTTGGTTTTACATGAATGTATGCGACTAAGCTCATATTCCAAGTATTCCCCAGACCAAGCAAGTGCGTATCTACTTATGTTTCTACCATCAATTAGCTTGTAGTAGCCGTCCTTAAAAGTTTCTTTGACGCTCAGACTCTTATCGCCTTTTAAGGCAATGGCCTGATTTATATTTACAATACCGTTCAACAAAGGAAGTTTCAGGGCGTCTATTTTTCTACAAACACTGTCATTTCTAATGTCGATTAAATAATTTTCTTTCTTGCCTATCTCCGCTAGGTTTATTTGTCCAATCTGAGTTATTTCTTCAGGAGTTTGCTGAAATATGCCGATGTGTTTCAGGAGAGCTTTTTTTGCAAAAAAAGTAATATTTTCCACCACAGCGCCGGCAAAGGGCATGTGCGGATAAGTTACAATCTGCTCAAGACACAATTTCTCTACCAATAATTTTCTGGTATCTGCGTAATATTCTTGAGTAAGTAGTGTGTTGGGAATTATGAAACTTAGGGAGCCATTTTTCTTTAGCAATTCTTCGGCGAGATGGATAAAAAATATAAAAGTATTCAGACGACCACCTGATGTGTTGTATTTTTTCAGTAAATAGTTTTTTTCGACCTCGGTCGTCGCTTCAATTTTACTCAATTGAACATACGGCGGATTGCCAACCACAACATCGAACCCGCCATCGTCCATAATATCCTCAAACTCTCTTTTCCAGTCGAATGCCTTCTCGCCCGCAACCGCAGGGTCGTCGATCAAACTATTGCCGCATTTGATATTTCGCGAGAGGTTCGTGAGTTTTTCTCCTTTTCTTGCCGACTTGAGCCAGAGCGAGAGTTTCGTGATCTCGACGCTTTCGCGGTTAAGGTCTACACCAAAGATATTGCACTCGAGGATTTTTTTCTTGAGTTCCATATCAAAAAGGCCAGACGTGTCCCCGAGCGCCTCCATTGCCTCGGCAACACGATTGTGTTCGTCACACAGATAATCAAATACGCGCACAAGAAACGCGCCGGAGCCACAGGCGGGGTCTAGCACTTTTATCTTGAACAAGTCCTCTTTGTACTCTCGATACGCCGGAAGGAGACGCTTGTCGTAGGTATCATCCAAAAGATGTTCTTTTAGGCGCCACTTTCCAAAAACTTCTTTTTCTTTTTCCTCAAGATATTTTCCCAGAGAATTTTTGACGATGTAATCCACGATGTAATCCGGCGTATAGAAGATGCCCTCTTTTTTGCGCCGCGAGTCTTTCTTTTCCGCTTCGCCCTCTTTCTTTTCCGCAAAATTACGCAATGATTCAAGGTCGCTGATTGATTGCTCAAAAATATGCCCGAGAATGTTCACGCTCAAATCTTCAGTAAAATTGTACTTACCCAATTCGACAAATTTCCGGCAGATCTCGTCGCTGATCACCAACTGGTCAAGTTCCGGATCGGGCTTGAACAGTTCTCCGTTATATCCGTCGGGGATTTCAAGTTTCGACGACCCCTTGTCAATCGCGGCAAAAAATCGCTTCATTGTCTCCCACACCGGCGTCTCCACTCCTCCTTTCGCCGCATAATTCACCACCTCTTTAAGCTTTTTCTCGGGGAGTAATCCGCTGTCTTCAAAAAAACTGACGAGGACCACGCGATCAATGAGTTTCTGCGCCTTTTCAACGGCGATACTGTAGAAATTCTTCGGCTTCTTTGCTGTTTCGTTGTTGCGAACGATGTCCCGTATGAGCTCACGGCGCAACATCCGGTACAATTCATAAAATTCCTTCGTGATCTCTTCTTGCTCTTCGCGAATCTCGGAAAGGAGGTTCGCCGTTTCCGTTTTTCCTTCCTCTCGAATGAAGTTTTCCGCGCAAAGGAGATAATAAAATTTTCGGAAGTTGAAATAGCCGTCTTTCGGGTCAATAAGTTCGTCGAGCGTAAAGCGTTCGTAGTCGAGTTGGTTGTCCTTGAACAATCGTGTCTCGTAAAAATTGGTCGCAATGACAAACTCGCAGTCCTTAAACTGCGGCTTGTATTTGAACGCCTGCTGGATGGGGCTTAGGTTCCCTTCGCGTTTTTGCGAGCGATCAAGCGGTGTTTTTGCATCCTTTATCTCAACCACTGCGATAACACGCCCCTTGCGCGACGAAAACCAGCCAAGCGCCGCATCGGGTTTTTGTCCTGTCGCTTCCGTGCTTGCTTTCGGCTCGATGGTGTAAACGTCGTTTGGAAAAGTTTTATATCCGAGAATCTCAACGAAAAAATCGTGATTGAAGGCCTGTTCGCACTGTGTTTCGGTCTTTGACTTCAACGCATTGCTTGAGGTGGTATCGTGGTACGCCCCATGCCACTTTTTTACAATGGCTAGTTTTTTCTCAAGATCGGAAATGCCGAAAACTCCAGCTTTCTCCTTGATAATACGGTTCTTAAATAAACCAGCCATCGCTTCACTATAGCGGATTTATGGGTAACAAGGAACTTCTTTTTTCGAAGATTCTTTCGTGATAAAATGAACTGAAATATGAGCCGAATATTTTCCAGCAGGTCGTTCGTGTCAATTTCAAAATTTGTACTCGTAACACAATTTTCTGCGCTCGCAATCTTGATTTTTTCCTTGCCAATCTGTACGCTTTCGCCAGTTAGCGTTTGGGGCGAAGGCGTACAGATTGGCAAGCGTGTTTCCTAATTCCCTAGATTTTTCAACGCCTTTAGGGACTCCCGTGTTGTACACTTGACCAGCGTGGTACCATAAGGCAATATAAGGGTACAAAGATTTTCGCATCCGAACTGTTACCTTAAGGTAGCGTGGCTGGGACACCAGCATAGGTTCGAAGATTGGGAAAACCTCCGAAAGGGGGTTTTCTTTTACTCGAATTTCCAAATATCACTGATCTTTGGCTTAAGAAGGGCAAACATCTTTTGCTCTTCTTTGTTCTCGGATTCGTGGCATCGTCTAACACAACCCACCACCATGTCTGCCAATTGAATAAGCACATCTGAGCGCGAATCGGCAAATTTTATCTTCTCCACGATTCTATTCTGAGCGTTTAACTCTCCGCTTAAATACGAGCAGAATTTTCTTTTAAATTCCCTGTCTCCACTTCCGTCAATTTTCACGCTTGCGTTTGCGACAGTACCTTTGTTGTGCTTGAGAAGCATTTTCACAAAGTAATTGTAAAATGATCCTTTGTTTGACTTGAGATTTTTGCTCCGTAATTTTTCTTTTTCCACCAAGAGAACCCTTACGGTAAAATCAAATGGTGCCATGGCCTCAAAGAACCTGTGGCGAAACTCTGGCCGTATCTTTGAAAACTTAAATTCAGCGTGATCATTATGAAAAATATCCCTCCGCAGTTGCTTAATCGCAACTGATGTTTTTTCCGCCTCAAGAAAGTCGGAAAATATAACCATGCCAATGGCAAAAATTGGGCTCGAACCGCCGTCGAGTTTAAAACCAGGATCTCCAGTTTCGTCGATCAGTACAAGTTGTAGTGGTTTTCCCATAGTTGAGCGCCAATCTACCACCTTCGCTCACTTTGATAAAGTGCGAAATGTTCCTTTTGTGGTGGGGCCACAAGCGGGGTGGAGGAGCACCCCTAGCTACAACTTCCGGAACAAAAGCTCGAAGATCTTCCCTTGGAATCGGGCGACGGTGGGATTCTCGATGACGACCGCGGTCTCGGTGTTGTAGTCGATAACGGCGACCTTGTTGCCGTAGATCACTTGGGAGACATTGTACTCGAAGAGGTCAAAGTCGGGGGGTACGACCTTGATCTCGCGCTCAAGGCGCGGGCGCTTCCCCATCTTGTTGGGGAGGTTGGTGATCACCTTGCGCTCAAGTTGTTTCTGGTCACGAAGGACGCGATATTTCTTCGAGAGGTAGTTGTGCCGACGCTCGTCCTTCGTGATCTTCGACGAACTGTAGCGATAGTAGATGTCTCCCTTCTTGAGTGTGGTCACAATGTCGTCGTGTATCGACACGATCCCCTTCTGTCCTTCGACATATTTCACAACCGGCCGACAAGCGTCAGGGGAGCGCTCAAGCGAGGAGAGTTCCGCGATCTCGTCGTCGAAGCGGTTGGAGAGTTCGAGGAATTTGCCCTCAAGTTTCTTCGGTGATTCCGCGGTGTAGACTTTATACTTCCCCTTCGGAGAGACGGCGACAAGTCCTTCGCGCGAAAGTCCGTCGAGCGCTTCATAGACCATGGTGCGGTAGAGCCCAGTGCGCCGCGCGAGTTCGGAGACGCCGGAGCGGCCGTATTCAAGGAGCGCAAGAAGACGGCACTTTCACGCTCACTCAAGCCGAGTTTCTGAAGGAATATGATGTGGTCCATCCTAAAGTTGTATGAATTTTATACAATAACATTGTCTCATATCTTGGTTTATTTTCAACTATCTGGAACATACCGTTTGATTTTCGTACAACTTTTCCGCCCGACTCGCACAAAACCCTTGTTTTGCGCTATAGTCACGGCAGATGAACGGTACATTGAAAGAGGTCGCGAAAATGAACGCATGCTACATATCGGTCGACGTGGAAACGACGGGTCCGACACCGGGCAAGTACGACATGTACGAACTGGGTGCCTGCGTCGTCGGCAAGGAGCGCCTGCGATTCCAAACGAATATTGCCCTTCCTCCGGTAGTCCGGTACGAAAAAGACGCACTTCGAGCGGTCGGCATCGACGACATCCGTGTCATCACCAGCCGCACCGCCCCAGAACCCAAAGAGGCGATGACGAAATTCGGTGCGTGGGTCGCGAAAGTCTCGGCAAGAACGCGTCCGGTCTTCGTCGCCAACAATGCGCCCTTCGACTGGATGTTCGTCGCATGGTACTTCGGGGAGTTCGACGTCGCGAATCCCTTCGGACATTCCGCACTCGATATGAAGGCGTACTTCATGGGGCTTACCGGATGTCCGTGGAAAGAGGCGACCCTTGCCAACATGGCGAAATATGCGGGGATCGCCTTTGAAAAACTTCCCCACCGCGCCCTCGACGATGCGATCATCCAATCACGCATCGCTCGCTTCATACTCACACCATAAGGAGAACACTTCATGCTCAACAAAAAGATCATCCTCATCGACCAAGACGGCGTACTGGCCAACTATCAAGAAAGCCTGCACGCGATCTTGGCGCGTGAGCACCCAACGGGCCCTTGGCGACCCATTCATGAGCTCGTCCACCACGATACAGAGAAGAACTATTCTCGCGAGTGGACGGACGTGATCGAAGAGATCGTCCTCCGGAAGGGTTTCTACCGGAACCTTCCGCCGATCGTGGGCGGGTGTGAAGCGCTCGAGTACCTGCTTGCACAGGGAAACGACGTGCGCATCTGCACGGCTCCCAAGCGCGACTTCAGGAACTGCACGCTGGAGAAGCTGGAGTGGATTGACGAACACTTCGGACGCAAATGGTCCGAGCGGACCATCATCACCCGCGACAAGACGCTCGTCTCCGGCGACATTCTGATCGACGACAAGCCGAACGTGAAGGGGGTACGGCAACCGTCGTGGGAGCACATCTTCTACGACCAGCCGTACAACCGCACACACAAAGGGCGCCGACTCACATGGACGAATTACAAGGAGGTGCTCGGCGTATGATAAAAAAACAAGTCTATCTCGTACGGCACGGGGAATCCGTCACGAACGCCACGAAGATCCACTTCGGCCCTTCTGTGGAATTGACCGAACTTGGAAAAGAGCAGGCCAAAGTGGTTGCAGGGCGTCTGAAGAAGATCGGGGCGACGCGGATCATTGCAAGCCCTTACAAGCGCACAAGGGCAACCGGAGAGGAGATCGCGGGGGCGCTGGGGCTTCCGCTCGAATACTCGGAGCTCTTCGTCGAACGGCGCGGGCCGTCGGTGGTCCACAACCGCCACGGCGACGAGCCGGAAGTCAGGCGGGTGTGGCACGAGATCAGCACCAACGCACACGTTCCCGGATGGCGCCATTCCGACGAGGAGAACTTCACCGACCTTCTCCTTCGCGCGAAACAAGCGCTGGCGTTCCTTGAAGCGCTTCCGGAAGAGTGCGTCATCGTCGTCTCGCACGGCATGACGCTCAAGATGCTCCTCGCGCACATCCTTCTCGGAGATCGGCTCGACGGACGGATCTTCTGGGACTGTTTTGTTCCCGCGAAGAACATCGCGAACACCGGCATCATGCACGTCGAATTCACCGACCGTTTCGACGGGAAAGGTCTCTACTGGAAACTCGTCTCGTGGAACGACCACGCGCATCTCGACCGTGACGAACTCACGTAAGCAAGGCGCCACGCCTTAATTGACGATTGCGTGGCATGACCTCGTGAGATCAAAAACCGCCTGAAAAAGGCGGTTTTGTTCTTTACTCTCTTTCCGAACGCACGGGTTGATCGCGGTGGGTCATCTCCGAGAACAGGTTTCTCATGAAGATGCCGCTGATGCGCCCCGTCTCCATCGTCAACTGTTCGAAGACGCCGAGACGCGCACGATAGTCCACGAATTCGACGTTCTTGAACTTCTGCTGGTCGGGAAGTGCGCTCGCCTGCAGCTTGTAGAGATCCTCGACGGGGATGATCCCGTCGATCAGCTTCTTATCAAGAGCACGCCGTGCGGAGAACCATCCGCCGTTCGTGCGCCCGACCGGAAGCTGTGACTCACGCACCAAGGTCGGCATATCGATGCCGCGACTTTCCGAAACGGCTTCGAGGAAAAGTTTGAAACTGTCGTCAATCGACTCCTGAAGCATTGTCCGCTGTTCCGGAGTGAGTTTTTCCCACTGTGAACCGGTCGACTTCAACGGTCCGCTTTTGACGATCGTCTCGGTGATACCGAACTTCTCGCCGAGCGCGGAGGTGTTCAACATCGTCATGATGACGCCGATGTTCGCGACCGATGCGCCCGGATCGGCATAGAAATTCCCCTGACCGGCACCCATGGCGATGTAATACCCGCCCGAGTATGCTCCGACCGATGTATAGGCAATGAGCTTCACCTTCCGCTTCGCAAGGCGCTCTCTCGCCGCCTTCACAATGCGATAGCTTTGCTCGCTTGCCGACACGCCGCCCCCCGGAGAGTCGATCTCGATGATGACTCCCGCAAGATCCGGATCTTCTTCGGCGGTCTTGAGTGCAGTATCGAGATAAAGCGGTGTATTCGATGCAACGCTCGGACCATGCAGTGTTCCGCCGATCCCGCCCGAGATCTTGATGATGGCGATGTGCCCCGTCTTTGAGGCGCCGGGAAGCGCACCGACGACAGGAAGCAGCACGCCCGCGGCGGCGACCTTGTCGATGGGCAACTTTTCCTTCGGCCCGCTTGGCGAAAGGAACGCGAACAACGCACCCACCAAAGCGGCAAGGCCGATGCCGCGGAAAAGACGTTTCACCCTGTTGCGGTTCATTCCTGCGTGCTGTTCACGGACTTCAACGACCTTTTTTGCAACTTCGATACGCGTCAACGCCTGCTCGAACTCGGCAACGCTCATCTGCCCGAGTGCCGATACCGAAACCCCCGGAGAAGGCTGGGAGACACTTTCGGTCTTCTCTGCTTCAGTCAACACTGCTCCGGCTTCCGGCACCTTCTTCTTGCGCCACGACAGTATGTCCACCACTCTGTCAAACATGTTATTCTCCTCTCTCCGGCCGACCCCTCGGGTATTGGCCGTTCAATGTACGCAAACTACCATTGAGCGTACACGTCTTTTCCCGAAAACGGAGGATTGACAATTAAAAATATCTGTCGATTGCTGAAAAGAAAAACCCCGCACATAACAACGAGCGGGGTTTTGGTTCATTGAGCGGTCGCCCCTTTCACAGGTTGGCGATCGCCAGTTTTCGCACAAGTTCTTCGAACGGGCGCTCCGAGAAGACGGGGACGCGTGCCGCGATATGTCCGCGTTTCCACGCATTCGTCAGGATTGCCTGCTGGCGTTCATGGATCCTCATTTTCATGAGATCCAGTTCTCCACCGGAGCGTGCATCGATCTCCCGAGTCCTCCCGTGGCCGCCTTCCTCTATCGAGAGGAGAGAAGACACTGGGGAAACGCTCTTCCACCCGTCGATTGCAAGAAGCAGTAACCTGCTGTGACGCGACGGCGCGACCGTCTCCGCAATGCGGGAAAGAAATCCGTCCTCCCGCTCGAAGTCCGAGATCGCAACGAGGAACGTGTCGTTCGGGAGACTGCCGCCGAGCACTTCAAGCGCAGTGGCACCACGAGGGTGATGCGTCGGTACATGGCCTTCCGAAACGGCGCGGAGGAATTCGTCCGCATCCTGTTCGCCGGAGAGCGTGGGCGAGGAGACGATACCGCCCTCGTCGTCGTCGAAAGCGACGATGATGCGTGCGGTGTCTCTCATCTTGAATGCGGAAAGAAGAGCAAGCCAGAGCAATGCGACCGCCATCCTCGCCTTGCGCTCGGGAACATGGAGTCCCCGCGCCGCGTCGAGGAGAACCGCGACCTGCATCTGTTTCTCCGGTTCGAACTCGCGGATCATGAGCTCATCGAGGTCGGTAGAGCGCTCGAGACTGCGCATCCAATCGACCCTTCGAAGCGACTCGCCTTCCTGATATTCACGGATTGCCGCAAAGTTCATCCCCTCGCCCTTCCTCACGCTTTCGTGTATCCCGAAACGGAAATTCTCGAGAATGGCACGCACTTGGAACAGGAGCGGCCCCGAAATGCCGCGGTAAACGTCGTCCATGCTTACGTCCCGTCCGTATCCGTCGCACGCTCGGCGTCGATAGACGCCGCTTTGATGATGTCACTCGCGAGCGCGCGATTGCCTTTGGAACGCAACATGATGTTCTTCTCGTACATGTACTGTGCGAGCAAGGACGGCGCGAAATCCATGCGGTGGGCGCATACCGGAGGGAGCACCTTGATGATGTCATCCCGGGTCACGTACGTACGGTAGTTGAAGACCGCGAGCATGCGCGCCGCGCCTTCCAAGTGCGTTGCGCCGCGTCCTTCCACTGCACCGCTGATCTGCCCTTCCCGTTCCCGCCCCGAGAACAACTTGTAGAGGAGCGCCGTCTTCGGATCGTCGGCGAACCGGCGCATCATGCCGGGGAAAAGCCACGGGCTTTTGATGCGCTCGAGGATGGCGCCGATGAAGAGGCGGTTCTCGTCGGAAATGGCGATATTGTGATGGAAATAGCGTCGCGCGGTGATCACGTTCTTCATCGTTCCCAAGACGGGAAGTTCGATGTCTTCCGCATGTTGCGTGCGCTTCAGGATCTCCGCGTAGTCTTTCGCCTTGAAACCTTCCGCGTAGATGGAGAACATGAGACGGTCGCGGAGCGCTTTCCCGAACGGAACAACGGATCCCGTTTCATGGGGGTTCGTCGTCAATATCGCGAACACCGACACAGGAATGGTCTCGCCGAAGAGCGTGATCTGGTCCTCACTCATCGGCTCGAGCATCGCGGATTGCGAACGCTCGGGCATCCGGTTCGCCTCGTCGTAGAGCGTGATGTCGGAGAACGCGGGGCCTTTGATCAGGCGATAGTATTTCTGCTGATTGCCCTTCCCGATCTCGCGGGCGATGAAGCGTGCCGCACGCATGAATTCTGACGGGTCGTCGCCGACCAACTGCGCCATCTCTGCGTTGTCGTTCGTCTCAAAATCGATGACGCGCGACCCCAGGATGTCGGAAGGGATCGTGTCGGCAACGCACTGAATGCGGCCGAAATCGCAGGAAAAAATTCGCCGCGGCGTCGTGCCGAGGTAGGTTTTTCCCGTTCCCGGAGGGCCTTCGTAATGCACGTGACCGGCACCCAAGTGGTGCGGATCGCGGTCACCGGTCCCGAAAAGCCCCGCAGTCGTGTACGCGATGAGCGACTTCTGACCGACGAGAAGCTGGGAACAGCAGAAGATCGACGGGTACACATATCGAAGCGTATACGCGAGTTGCTCTTCGGTGCAGTACGCACCCGCCTCGGGAAATTTCGGATCGAGCGGAATACGGGTCGTTTTTTCGGTGTGTTTGTTGACGACCGGATCTTTCGGAAGGAACGTCTCGGCGTCCTCTTTGGTGAAACGATGATAGCGCGAGGTCATGATGACTACCTCCCTTTAGAGAATGTGCTTCTTACTTTACTGTAAGCGGTTTCCTCCATCTCACAAGATGTCAAAAAAGATAACACCATGCAATCATTCCTAAGGCAAGAAAAAACCCCATAGTGCCCGGAGAAAGCGGGACACTATGGGGTAGGTTACCGAAACGATT
The DNA here is from genome assembly GCA_001819095.1 of Candidatus Lloydbacteria bacterium RIFCSPLOWO2_02_FULL_54_12. Taxonomy (GTDB): domain Bacteria; phylum Patescibacteriota; class Minisyncoccia; order Phycocordibacterales; family UBA6899; genus MHLP01. The sequence continues at coordinate 25,390 of MHLS01000002.1, read as the reverse complement.
CAATCGACGACCCGGCGAAAGAGCACCTCCCGCATCGGCCGCTCGGCCATGCGGCGGCGCCAAAGGCCGTAGGTGCGTTCGCACAAGAGTCCGGTGAGCAAAAAAAAGAGGCCAACTGCGCCGAACCAAAGCATGATTGACGAACGCTGGAGGGAGACCAAGGGAGGAAGCGGAACACGCTTCTTGAGCAGGAGCTTCTTGATCTCACCCACCATTCCCTCGATACTCTCGACGCGACCGCAACGGTACGCCACTGATCCGGACGAGACGCCGGGGGCAAGGCGGAAGCATCGCTCCGGTGTTCCGGCAAGGTCGGCCATCATTTCCTCATCGAACGCAGAAAGCCATGGCTCGCCGTTTTGTTTCCGGAGCACGCCTTCTGTCCGTTCGACCAAACGAGGGTTGGGGACCATCACCGACTCCATCATATCGCCGACCACGACCGCTTCTTCAACGATGCGGCGGTTGGGTATCGTCGACGACGCATCCTCGCCGAAACCTACGGCGACGATCTCGGCATTTCCGCGAAGGAGGGCGAGCGACGCCCGAAGCGCACCGACATCAATGACGAATCCGCCGGGGTCATTTCCGCCGTCGGAAAGTACGATGGCGATGTCGGTCACCGCACTCTCCTTCGGATATTCCTCGATCAGTCCCCGATAAGTCTCGAGTACAAACGCAAGATCCGAACCTTGCTTGCCGATCATTCCTTCGGTCGAAAGCACGGTGATGAGTTCGTGAATGTACACCGAACTCGTCGTCCACCCGCCGTACGTCGTTGTCGCACCCGCGAACGGGATCACGGTACGCGGATAACTCCCGCGAATTTCCGGATCGGAGGCGAGTGCACGTTCGAGCGCAAAGAGGAATCGCTTTCCTGCGGCAATGCGGCTCGTGGTCTTCTCGCCGTCTTTGACGTCGAGTGCATCCATCGAAATAGAGACGTCGGCGATATACGTGAGGCGAATGCCTCCGAAACGCGGAGTGGAAACTTCGTAGACGGCCACCGGCATCGCCCACGCGACCGCCAAAGCGACCGCCGCAAGCGCCGTCGCAACAATAGCAACGACCTTCATCCGAAGCGGGAGTACGTTCTCGTTCCGAACGAATTCCTTTGCGAAGAGCGACCGCTTCAATTCGGCGAGACGTCGGAGCGAAAAGATGCCGACCGCTACAAAGAAGAGAATGGCTCCGGGGATGGCCCAGAGCCTCTCGGGTGCGAGAAACTCGATGCCGGACAATCCCCAAAAGCCCATGATCAGATCCCCGGATCCGTCGTACCAGGCCCCGAAGTCGGCGCTTGCTCGTTACGCGGGAGCAGGATAGGCCGTTTCGGCTTTCCTTTCCCCTGCGCGTCGCCGTCCCTGTTCTTGGTCTTGTTCACCTCGTAGAGCGCTTCGATGGCGTACTCGGTCCGCGTATCTTTGGGAATGAACGCGAACACCCGAGCGTAGCTTCCGAGCGACTTCTGGATTAGTTTATTGATCTCCGTCTTGTTCTCCGACGGAGTGAACCACAATTGCGAGTAATTGGCGTGTCCGACGTGGTACCACAATGTGGCATTCCACGCCTTCCGCTCCTCGTCGCTCATTCCGGACGGCAACTCGCGCGCCAACTGATCGGGATTTTCAAGCATCTTCACGATCTCCGCCTGAAGGGGCTTCGCACGCTCGATGAACTCGAGAATGCGCGGATCGTTCTCGTTATACCGCGCAAGTTCGACCGCGCGCTCAAGCAACTGATCCCGCGCACGGCCGTACGCGTCGACACGCTCCAGTGTGATCGCGCTTTTGAGGACGGCTTTTTCCTGCCGGTCCTCAAGCGCATCAATGGCGGCCATCGCTTGATCCCATGCTTCGGGTGTTCTCGCGTTTGCCGCATTCGCTATCGCCTCTTTCGCGGAGAAATTCTTCTTCCGCTCGACTTCGACCCGCCCTTTCGCTTCATCCGTCAGACGGCGTTCGGCATGCTCCCAGCCTGCGAGTCCCGTATACACGGCGAGGCCGAAGCCAAATACAAGGGCTCCGGCGACCGCGGTAACGAGCATCACGAGGCGTCTTCGTTTCATAGTCATTGATATCCTCCGTTCATCCGGTGAGTGATCTCCCCAGCGGTCCTTCCTTGAGAAAGAACGCGAGGCACAAAAGAGCAAGCGCCGCACCGAAACACCATGCGGCATGACTTCTCCGCTCCACTGCGACCCTTTCCTGTTTGCGCACGAAGGCGCGGTCGAGGATCGTCTTCATGTCGTCCTTCATTGAGGCGTATCCTTCGAGCTTGTTCGTCACGAAGTATCCGCCCGGACGCTCTTTCGTTCCCGTCGATTCGACCGCCGCACGGAGTTCGGCGTCATCCTGTTCCGTCGAGATGATGTAGACGGGTATGTGAAACACCCCCGCCAACTTGAGCATCTTCTCGACCGACGGACTCTGCACCCAGCGGGAACTTCCGTCCGTCGCATCGGTGATGACGACGAGCGACGTGTCCGCAAGCTCCAGTCCGAGCTTTCGAAAAAGTTCGGGGTACTGGGCCACCAGACTATCGACCTCGCCGCTATCACGAGAGTTCGCAAGTGCTCGTCCCAAGAGTTCATTCGACACTTCGGGAGGAATTGCAGTGACACCCGGCTCGGCATCGATGTGCCTCCGAAGCGCAACGAGAAACATATCGTAGAGCGCAAAATGGAGGCTCGTTCCGGAACCGATCGAACGCAGATGCTCCGGTGCCGACCAGTTGTGCTCTGACAGGAAGTCTCGCAGATGTCCGTAATCGGTCGTGAACGGCTCTTGGAGGATCGATGTGTCCGCGAAGCGCAAAAAGGCGACCTCGTGGTGCACACTTCCCTCCGGTCGTGCCGCACGCTCTTTGAGATCATCGAGGAGCGTTTCAAGCGCCGCACATGACCCTTCGATACGCGGACGCTCCGGCAATGCGGCAATGGAAAGATTCTTACTCCACGCCTTCCGAAGCTCGCGATCCGTTGTTTTGTCTCCCGTCGAAGGAGGAACCTCACCCGAAAGGTCGAAAGCGGAATACCGCGCCACCATCTCGAGATCGCCCTTAAGGACGCACTGAAGCATTGGCACAACGCTGGTGTACATCGAACCGGACTGGTCCTGTGTGACCACAATGCGACTCACGGACTCTTCCGTCGTCACCTTTGTGTAGCCGCCGCCCAGATCCGCAAGGCCAAAGCCAAGCGCCACCCAAGCGACAAAAAGCAAAAGCGACGGAGCGAGTGAACGCAGACGGGTCAAAAAGTGCAGCCGCGACGGCCCCATCCCCGACCCGAAGCGAACGAACCCGCCACGGTGAAACAAGAGAAGAAGAACCCCCGGTATCACCCAAAGGAGATTCCAGGGGTAGAGGACGTCAAACGTTCCCAGATACGGGAGTGTCATACTGTTCTCCTTTTTTCATGCGCGGCGGAAGCGCTCCAAGCTCGGCATAAAACGCCGGCAAGAGGCTCCGTAGCTGTTCGAGTTCGCCAGAGAGATACTCGGTGTCGAGCGACCCTTTCGGCGCGTTGATCGCATTGGTGAGCCGGAGCAACTCTAACGCCGCCCCAAGCACGTTTGCGAAACGCGGATCCTCTCCGTGCAAGTCGCTCATCGCGTCTTTGACCGACGAGGCCGTCACATGCCCATGATCGATGCCGGGAATCCTCGCGACCAGCAGATCTTCGACCAACTTTCGGCCAAGGACCATCTGGAGCGACAGACCGTCGACTGAATTCTCCGTTGCCGTGACCCTCGACATGCGCCCGTTGAATTCTTCGGGGCTCATGAACAAGACGGCGACCGGTTTCGCGGCGTCCATCCTCCGACGTTCTTGCCGGAAGAGAAATCCTGACATCGTAAGGAGTATGAACGCGAGCGCAAAGGCGGCGATCGAAACGGTCCCAATCGCACCGACGGAAACATTCCGCTCTTTCGCGCGTTCGGCCCATCCGGAAAACCAGTGATCGTTCACACCTCGCGTGACCTCCGGCGGTGCGATGAATATCTCCACCATTCTTGGAAGTTGCGAAGAGGGAGGCTCCGGCATGGAAAGAGCGTTGTTGCTCATCCGATGCGGCAGTACTCCGACGACGAGCGAGTTGGTGGAAACGGTCTTCCGCTTCCACTGCCTGCTTACGTCATCCCAATGCTCATACACGACGGGAAGAGAGGACAAAGAAAATGCCGTTTCCGGTTGAAGCAGGTAGAACGGCCGCGAAAGCGTATGTACCGTGAAGGAACGGTCCCCCACGACAACATTCTTCGGCGCGGCGACGATCCACTGATTCTTCTCGGTAATCTTTCCGTTCTCCGCAAGTTTCAACCAGCCGGGAATGACCGTGTTCTCGGGTGAACCGAACTTCAGTTCGAATCCGGAACTGCCCAATGGGGTCACCTTGGACGGCTCGAAACGCACACGTTCGTGGTCGATGATCGTAACCGTGAGTCGAAGAACTCTTGTGCCGCCTATCGTATCTGCCGGCCATTCGATGGAAAGCGCCGCGGAAAGCGGTTCTTCCATGAAATTCCACATGGGACGCGCGCTAACGACGGGAACTCCCGGCAAAAGCTTTTGCGCCTCAAGCAGATTCGCAAGCGTGAGCAGGTGTACGTCGAATTTCCCTCCGCGCGCTTTTCCACCCTTGCTCAAGAGAGATTCGAGGGTGAATCGCGGAGAGAGGGGCGTAATGGTCCAACGCAGTCCGCTCGCATCTCCTTTGAGTTCGAGCCCGCGGAACCCGCCGTAACTCCTGAGCATCTGTTCAACTTGGCGGCCTGAAAATGGCGCAGCGAACGTGACGACAACGCCCGAAGCCATGGCTTCTCTGTTTTCAACATAGAACACGGGAATGACCTCGAACGCTCCGCCCGACTGCGCGACGATCGCGTTCAGTGTCTCAACCAAGCGTTCCTGCTTCGTATCGGCGGGAAATTCGAGCACAAAAAGCGCAATGCCCTGTTCCACAAAAACCGTCGGAACGTCCGTCACCCGTGCTTTGTACTTTTCCGAAAGAGCTCTTTTGAGCGGCTCGAGGTTGGTCCCGTCTGACGATATACGCACGACGAACTTCGGAGCAAGCAACAGTTGTCGCAGTTCCGCACGCATGTTGGCGGAATTCCCTTTGTCGCTTTGGTCTACGAAATACTGGAACTCCTGCTGATCGTAGACCGGCGGAACGTACGCCGGAGAAGTCGAAGACTCCCCCCGCCTTAGCGCGTCTACAGGTAACTGCGAGACGCCTACGCCGTTCACGAATGGCACCAAGGGTCCCGTGTCAGGAGTCCCTGCGGTAGCAACGGTCATGCCGGCAACACACGCGAAGAAAAACAGAGCGCACGTGCTGAAACGCACTGATGTTTTCATTATTGCTCACCTTTTCAAGGAACAGACACACTACCCTCCTTTTATGAGCCTAGCATTCCATTTTCAATCATCAACGCGAGTGGTAACTGGGCCACAAAAACGCCCCGTCGGCAAGAAAAAACGACTGTCTGTTATACTGGAGTCCTCATGGATATCGAATCAATCATCAGGGTATCAAGCTACGGCGGGATATTCCTCCTCATGCTCGCGAACGGTTTTATCTCCTTTCCGTCGAGCCAGATCCTCTACATCATCGTCGGATACTTTGTCTCGACCGGATATCTTGCACTTTTACCCGCCTCGCTTGTCGGCGCCCTCGGGAACACAGGTGGAAACATCCTCCTCTACGAAGCGGTGCGTGCGCACGGCATACGGTACATCGAACGATTCAAGATCTTCCGACCGGAAGACGTTCGCAAAGTGGAAGTCGTTTTCAAGAAAAAAGGCCTCTGGTTCCTCTTCATCGGAAAACTTCTCCCGGCAATCAAAGTTTTCGTGCCAATTCCCGCCGGCGTCGGACGGGTCCACCGCGGAGCGTTCGCGGGGATCATGTTCGTCGCATCGTGGTTTTGGTCCTTCATCTTCATTGCGATCGGCTATTTTTTCGGGAAAGGAGCGGAAATGTGGAGGTCCTACGGCATCGTTCTCATGATCGTGGCTTTCACCGTCGTTTTCCTATTCTATCGCTACATGAACAGCAGGGCGATCACCGACGAACTTGGTGCGGACCCTCTACATCTTGAGACACCTCTCGCGAAGACCGATAAATGACGAACGCGAGCACTCCGTACAAAAGAAAGACCGACCAGCCGGGTATCGGCGGGAGGTGTACTGCGGCGAACGGGAGCGCCGCGCCGTATTTCGCCACCGCAAGGACGTAGGAGAGAAGCGCCTGTGTCGGGAGCGCGGCAATAAGCGCGGGGAAAGTTCCGAGAAAGCCGACGAGACCGGTAATGAAAGCGGTGATCATTGCGGCGGGAATGAAAGGAAGCACGAGCACGTTTGCGGCGATGGCAATGACCGAAAGCAGACCCGTCTGATAAAGAAGGAGCGGGAGTACCATCACTTGCGTCGCGAGAGTCGAAACCACCGCTTCTTCAACGACAGGATGGCCGCGAAAAAAGCGAAAGAAGTGGATGCGCAGACGAATGAGCGGCGCAACAAACACAAGGCCGAGTGAAGCAAGGAAAGAAAGCTGGAACGAGGGATCGAATGCAAGGATCGACGGATTATGAAGGACCATAAGCACGCCTGCGACGAGCAGTGTCCTTCCCATCGTGGAGGTCCGGCCGGTGAGGCGCGCGAGAAGCACCAGAAGCGCCATGATCGCCGCACGCACGACCGTCGCGCCGGCGCCGGCAGTAAGTGCAAAAATAGTGATGCCGAAGGCGGAGACGGCGAGGCTCCCGTAGAATCCGAGAAAGAGGAACGCAGACCCGAGCCACTCCGCGACGATCGTCATGTTGTAGCCGGAGAGCACGACGATGTGGACGAGGCCGGACTCGCGGAAACGTTCGGTCCACGCTTCTCCGAGCGACCGTTTTCCACCGAGGAGTATCCCGCCGGCGAGCGCATTCTCGGGTTCGGGAAGCGCAAGTGCGAGACGATCGAGAAATGCATGCTTCGCTTGAAAAAGTTTCGCGCGCACGGCACTGCCCCCGTTTTGTCCGAGCAATCGCACGTCGGGGTAAAAGATCTGGTACGCGACCCCTTTCGCCTTAAGATAGTTCGGATAGTCAAAGACCCTTCCGTCGTCACCGGAAAATTCCTTGGGACGCACGACCTTTCCGCGGAATTCGAGCATATCGCCGTAGCGATACTCGGGGTAACGCGAAACGATGACAAGCAGTCCGCCTGCTGCGGCGACCTCCTCACTGCCGTTGACGATCTTCTCTATACGAAACTTCAACTGCGTATTCTTCTCCCGCACATCGGGATCGTCGATGACGACGCCGCGGAGGATAACGGTCTCTCCGACGATCGCCACAAGAGACGGATCGTCCGGCGCACTCGCCCAAAAGGAGAAACGAAACATGCCGAGCGCGAACAGGACAGCGCACGCGCCGACGAGTAAAAGACGCATTTTATTCTCATAGAACGCGGAGAGGGCGAGTGCCGCGACGCCAACGAGGAGAAAGAGCATTCCGAATGCAAACGACGGGAGGGCATAGGCCGCGAAACCGATACCGAAAAGAAAGGCGACAAGCGCCGGGACGAATACGCGCTCAAGAAATTTCATGAGGCAATATTAATCCGACCATCGTCTCCGTACAAGGTCCGACCTTGTACAAAAAAGGAGGCAGTTGCCTCCTTGGTGATTCGTGTTCTATTGATACGAGGTCCGACCTTGTACCGAATCAGTCGTCGAGATGCTTCGCAATGACCATGTGCTGGATGTTGTTCGCGCCTTCGTACACGCGCGTCGGCGCGATGTCGAGGAGACGCGGAAGCCACGCAGACTCCTGCGTGAACGCCATCCCGCCGAAGTAAGTCTCGAGATCGGAAGCGACCTTCCACGCCGTCTCGGTCGCAACCAGTTTCGCCGACGAGGCGATGCGTGTGATATTCTCCCCCGCATCGCGACGCTCGGAAGCTTCGATGACAAGCGCCCATGCCGCAATGAGTCGTGCGTACGCTTCGGCAAAGTCGAACTGCACCTTTTGGTTCTCCCAAACGAGGCGGCCGAATTGCTTGCGTACATGCACATAGGCATACGCATCGTCGAAGACCCGCATCGCCATGCCGATCGCCTGCGCGGCGATATTGATCCGTCCGCCGTCGAGCGTTTGCATCGCGATCGCAAATCCTTTTCCTTCCTTCCCGAGGAGCGCAGAAACCGGAAGAAACACGTCGTTGCAATGGATCTCACAGAAGTCAGAGCTCTTCTGCACCCGTTTCGGTATGTAACGCACGGTCACTCCCGGATGGCGAAGGCCCGGTTCGGACGACTCAACGAGGAAAGCCGAGATCGACTTCTTGCTTGTCCGCGCGAAAACGACGGCCACCGACGCGTGAAAAGCGTTGGTAATGAAGATCTTCGAGCCGTTCAAACTCCACGTGAGCGAATCGGGCCGCCACTCCGCTTTCATGGTCATCGACCCTGCGTCGGAACCGGAGTTTGGCTCCGTGAGCGCATAGCACCCGAGGATCTCGCCCGATGCGAGCTGGGGCAAGATACGTGCCTTCTGTTCCTTCGTTCCGGCATACGCGATCGGAAATGCCGCGAGCGAGGAGTTCGCGGTCCAGATCAAGTGGAGCGCCGGCCAACGATAGGCGAGCTCGCGCGCGACGAACGAAGCGGCCACGGTGCCCATCCCCGACCCGCCGTATTCCTCCGGAATCATGAGGCCGAAAAGTCCCATTGCGCCCATCTTCTTCACCAACTCGGCGGGAAAAAATCCTTGCTCTTCGTATTTCCCGTAAGCGGGCTCAATCTCCTCTTTTCCGAACCGACGTACGCTCTCGAGCAATATCGAAAGTGTTTCGTCTTTGGGTTCCTGCCACCGCATCACTCCTCCTTCTTCTTTGAGATTTTGAGATCCGTACTGTCCGCACTTTTTTTATCACAGGAAACGCAGAATTTCAACTTGCATAAAACACACCGCGTGTCCTTACCCCAGGGCTCGCCGACGGGGTGTTCGGCACGCGGTACCGGGGGTGTTTTTTTGGAAGAAGAATCGGCCGCCGCCGATGCTGACTTTAGTGTATCCCCGCGACAGAGTCGCGGGGTATTACACACCAATAAAAAAACCGCCCCGTGAAATGGCAACTTCGCCTATTTCATGGAGCGGATAACGAGCACAAAGCACGAGTACGTTATTCGTTCGGGACCCAACTGACATCAAGGATGGTGTATGTCGGTCTTCGCGTGCGGAACACGGGTTTGACCGGCATCCCGATATACGGCTCACCTTCGCCGAATTTCGACAGATAGCTCATGAACTTCGTGCACACTCCCGGTATCTCAACGGAAATCAGTGGGCATGGCGTCGAGAGCATGAAGCCGGCACCGGGGAGGTTGGTCATCGAGTGGGTATAGACTTTTGCTCCGCTCGTGTCGATCTCAACCCAACACATTTTTTCCCAGCAGTCCGGACAGTGCACTCTCGGCGGAAGCCATATGCCGGTATGCGCACACGACGTACTCCGACACTTCGTTCCGTAGAGTTTCCTTGCAGTCAGTTGCAGGAAGAATTTCGAGAGTCCGCCGTAGGTATGTCGGTGCGTGACGGTGCGGGGATTTTCTCGGACGATCACGTCGCTCGGAACAACCTCGCGAAAAAGATTCTCGGCAAGCACGACTTTCCGCCGGGAAAGCAGTGCGACTTTCTGTCTCTCTTTCGTCGTTTTTTTCATTGCTCTATCTCCGCTCGAGGATGATTGACGTCACATGCGAACCCGTACCGGCGTGGCTTATCGCCATGCCGCGGCGCGCATCCGGCACTTGGAGACACTGCCAGACCGGCGGCTTGATCTTGCCGTATTTCTGCCAGAGCTTTTCGTCGCCGTGAACTTCGTTCCACTCGCCGCGCACTTGCCAGAAGATCTCCGCCAACTGGAAGAGCCCCGTGGCGCCGACCGAATGCATGGAACCGATGAGCCCGCCGGAGAGATTCGTCGGAAGCCGACCGCCCAAATAGGCGTCGCCGCTCTCAACGAACTCTGCACCCCGACCGTAAGGACGGAAGCCGACGTCTTCGTATGTCTGGATGTCGGAAACGGTGAAAGCGTCATGCGTCTCGGCAAGGTCGAGTTCTTCAACCGGATCCTTGATACCCGCCATGAGGTACGCCTGGCGCGCCGCGAACCGTGCCGCGAGAAAACTCGTGAATCCGGGCCAGTCAAGATCGCGACCCTTGTAGGTCTCCTCTGTTTCATTGGGAAGAAGAAGTATCGGCATGTTGCGCCGATCGGCGGTGCGTAGCGTATGTGAACCCGCTCCGATGCCGGTGACCTCAACGGGGTGATCCGTCAGATGAAACGCGGTTTCCTCATCGCAGAAGATGAGCGCGGTCGCGCCGACCGACATCGCACAGCATTCAGGAAATGTGAGCGGATCAGACACCACTTTCGCACTTAAGATCTCCTCGATGGTGTAGTCACCGGGAATCTGCGAGAACGGCGAGAAGCGCGCATAACCGTGATTCTTCTGCGCGATCTTGGCGAGCGTTTCCCTGTTGGGATGATTCTCCTCGAGGTATCGCCGCATCATGAGCGCGTAGTACGTGGTGTACGACCAGCCGAGGTTCGACTCGAAGTCTTTGCACGCCGCCCCCGCAATGTACGCATTCCCTTGGCGGGTGTCCACCTCGTCCATGCGTTCCCATCCGACGACCGGAACGCAGGATGCATACCCCGACGCAACGGCCATGATGGCGGTGTTCGCACCGGTGCCGCCGGTCGCGCCGCCAGTCTTCACGCCGACATTCCCGATGGGGTCAAAGCCGAGATAGTCGTGGATCTTCGCTTCGGCCAACAGCTGGTCGCCGAAGTGATCGGCGAACTGCGGATAGACCGCGTAGTTCACCCTTTGGCGAAACTCGTGCGGCGAGATCCGGAGGCGTTCCACCGCCATTTTCATCGCCTCGAGACAAAGTTCCGACGACTGTTTGGCGGGATAGAACTTCCGAAAATCGGTCATTCCCGCGCCGACAAGAAAAACGCGGCGCGAAAGTTTCGGGACGCGAAGATTTCCGTCGCCGAATGTGATCATGCGCTACTCCTTGTTGTGAAGATGAATGGAACATTCCTTGCTTAACCTACTCCCCCGGTACCCCTCGGTCAATGGTCGACTTGCAAAAAATATGAAGTTGTTGTATAATATTGCCAATTGATCTTCTCAAAAAGGAACTGGCTCATGACCCGATCTTCGGAAGGACTGCCGACAACTGTGGCACGGCGTTACCTCACCCCACAGCCTTTCGAGGAAAGGTTGTACGAACTCCTCGGGGTAAGACTTTTCAAGAGGTATCTGCCGACTTCGGGCGACCTCGTGATGCGATGTGTCTGGAAAACAAGGACCCTCGACTCTACGAAAAAAGATGCCCTCATGAAATATGCCAATGGTTTTACGGTCGCCTGCGAGTTAACTCATCTCGCGGGATGCGCGGCATGCGTGCTTTATCTTTCGTTCTTTCTCGCCACGCCTCTTTGGTTTGTGGTAACAGCGAACCTTCTTGTGAACGTGTACCCCGTCATGCTCCAACGCTATAACCGAGCGAGGATCTATCGTCTGCTCCAAAAACGGGGAAATCAGATCAACCGTCATTTTTCTTCAACTGCGGAGGTCGTCAATGGCAATGGGAACATGCGCGCACTGCAAGCGCGAGTGGTATAGCAAACACGAAGGAAAAGAGACGCAGCCAAAGTACATTCCGACGTGTCCCGAAGGCGAGATCATGGCGATCTGTGTCGAGTGTTTCAACACTCTTCCGTCGGCGGAAATCATCGCTCTCGTTCAGGCGCAGGAAAAGGCCGGGCGAGTATATGACAACATCCCGTCGTTTGATCCGGGAGTTGAAGACGTCTTTATGACTCCGACCGAATACCGACTCGTGGAGAGCGCCATCGCCGGCTGGGTGAAGTACATGAAGGGCGAGGCAGGCGACCCGCCCTTCGAACAAGAAGCCATCGCGCTCTAAAGCAAAGCCTTCCAGTTTTTTAGTATCACGCTCTCATCCTCGGGTGAGAGCGCTTTCTTGACCTCACGAGGTCACGCCTCGCAACCGCTGACGCCACAACATTACACCGCGCAATCGTCCATGAAGGTGCGGTGCTTCAACTAAAGCGATGCGCTTCTTATAATCTCGCCCCCCACTGCCCTAAAATTTGCTTTTCATCCTCGGCAGATAACGCCTTCTTGTACCTTGCACCCGCTTTCCCTTTCACGCGCTTCTCACAGTCGACCCACATCGTGTGCCGCATTGCTTTGCCGTTGATAAGACTTAGGTATGAGTACGCTCTGGCACGCGAGTGTGCACGGGAGAGAGTGCGTTTTTGCGCGATACCTTCGTCGACCGCGGTATTCAAAATATCAACGTCGTAATCTCCGAGGTCGCCCTCAAATAATTCCACAGCATCACCTTTTGCAAATCCTGTGGCGATCGCATCCGCACGTTCATTGCCCGCAAGACCGGAATGTCCGGGAATGTGTTCCCAAACGATCTTTCCGATTTTTTTTCGTCCCTCGAGGAGCGGGAGCAGTGTCTCCCAAAGGTCGCGGTTCTCGACGTCCTTCTTCGCCTTCGTCCGCCAACCATTTTTTACCCACGCATGCGACCACTCGGTCGCGCCCTTGTGCACGTAAGACGAGTCGAGGTAAATGGTGATGTCTCCTTTTTCTTTTTCAATGCGCAGGAGACCTTCAATAAGCGCGACGAGCTCCATCCTGTTATTCGTTGTTTTTTTCTCCGCTCCCCCCATTTCCGTCACGCGCCCGCCGGAGTGCACCAGGACGGTTCCCCACCCGCCGGGACCGGGATTCCCCAAGGACGATCCGTCAGTGAAAATGATGTGTTCTTTAGCGCCACGCATGAGCGTACTATAACACGCGTTCCAAAAAACTATTTAATGTCCACGATCCGCAGACGCAGTTCTGGGCGACTGCGAAAATAGGATTTCTCGAAGGTCGCGACAAGGTCAACGGTGCCGCCTTGACGCACATCGGCGCCGGGGAAGTCACTCGGCAAAAGAAAAAAGCTGATCGCGTCGATACGGTCACCCGAACTCTTTCTGAACGTAAGTTTGAGATGGTTCTTGTCTTTCCCGAATTGTGTAACGGCGGCAATTTGCACATGACGAAAGTGAAATTTCGGTTTAGGGTTTCCCTCGCCGAAGGGTGCCAAAAGGTCGACTGCGGAGAACGTTTCCTCATTTACTTCGTCCAGTGTCAGTTCCGCATCCACCCGTACATTGCCTTTTTCTTTCTCTTTTTTCGGAATCCGTCCGTGCGCCTCGATAAGCGCATCCTCAAGCAAGTGAATGTGCTCATAGGAGACCGAGAAGCCGCCCGAGAACTCGTGGCCGCCTTTATCGATAAAGATCCCGTCTTTGACCGCGACCATAAGGTCAACGAGATTCACGCGCCCGTCAGAGCGACACGAACCCTTGATCACCGTGCTGCCTTCCTTACTTCCTTCTCTTCCCCAAACAAATACGGGGCGGTCATGCTCTTCGGCAAGTTGATTTGCAACGATACCGACCACGCCGACGCGCCACGTGGGGTTGCCGACGACGATCACTTCGCGAATCCCACGCTCACGAAGGACTTTTTTTGCCTCTTTCATCATCCGCGCTACCTCGAGTTTTCGCTCCCCGTTCAAACCCGCAAGATGTTTTGCGCGTTCACCGCCTAGGGTCGGATCTTGTGTGGAAAGGAGTTCAAATGCGCGCAATGGAACATCCATGCGCGATGCGGCGTTGATGCGCGGCCCGATAGTGAAGCCCACATCCTCTTCAGTGAGGTATCGCTGATCGACTCCGGCCTCGCGAAACAGTGCCTGAAGTCCGGG
>MHLS01000002.1:1940-11508 GCA_001819095.1 Candidatus Lloydbacteria bacterium RIFCSPLOWO2_02_FULL_54_12 | reverse complement strand
CGCCATATCCAAGAGCCACTTTTCCCACCCCTCTCCGACGCCGGGGAAGTTCCCGCGCGCAAGTATCGCCTGGGCAAGCTTCCACGCGACTCCCGCCCCGCAAAGCATCGGGTCAGGATAGGTGTCTCCCTCCTGTTTCGAATTAATGACCGCGTACGCGGGGGGGAGGACCGCTTGCGGAAGATGGTGGTCGGTGACAATGACGTCGACGCCAAGTTCTTGCGCAAGCGCGACCTCCTCGACGTCGGTGATACCGCAGTCAACGGTGATGACGAGCGCCGTGTCCTCCGCCGCAAAACGTAGGACGGCGTCGTTGTTGAGACCGTATCCTTCGAGATGCCGATGCGGAATGTAATTGAGGAAATTCTTATATCCGATCTTCGTGAAGAGGTCGTGGAGGATGACCGAACCCGGAATGCCGTCGCAGTCATAGTCGCCGTAGATAACGATCCGCTCCCCTCCCGCGACGGCGGCGAGTATCCGCAGAACAGCGCGTTCCATATTAAGGATGAGGAACGGATCGTGGGTATCACGAAGATAATCGGGGAAAAGGAACCGTTCCTGTGCCAAAATGTCGGAAATCCCCCTTTGTTCCAAGAGTCTTTGCGTCAGCGGGTGGAGGATCTTCGGCCTAGACATTGGGACCATACTATCACGGAGCGCCGACCTACTATATACTGAGAAAACAAACTAAAGTTATGTCACTCTTCGGACCAAGCATTCCCAAAGGTATCACAAAAAAGGAAGCCCTTTACCTGCGCGGAAGGCTCATGGCGGGCCGCGGTGCGGAAAAGCTCACGTCACTTGCGGTCGAACGCATCATGGAGCTTGTCGACATGGCCATGGACTCGGACACCTACGCGGAACGTGCGAACAATGTCCAACAGGTCAGCGCCGAGGAGGCCGCCCGCATAGAAAAGAATATCGCGGACGATATCAGCACGACACAGCAGGCATATGTGCGGCGCATTTTCCAGGAATTCATCGACAAGAACAAGGTGCCGGGATTATTTTAGTATAAGAACCGCATGGACGACTGCCTGTTCTGCAAGATAGCCGAAAGAGATATCCCCTGCGAGAAAGTGTACGAGGACCAAGACGTACTCGCCTTTCTCGATATCCACCCGATCAATCCGGGTCACACACTTGTCATCCCGAAAAAACACGCCGCTGATATCTCTGCGCTCACCCGTGCGGACTTCGAGCGCCTTATGGGATGCGTGCATGCGCTTGCACCGATCGTGAAGAAAGCGGTTCAAGCGGACGGCATCAACATCGGAATGAACAACGGTGGCGCGGCGGGGCAACTCGTCTTCCATGCGCATCTCCATATCATTCCGCGATACCAGAACGACGGCTTCAGGCATTGGCACGGAAACCCCTACGGGAACGGAGAGATACGCGCGGTCGCCGAGAAGATTCGCAGTGCCGTAGCAAATTAAAAAGTCCCGCAAAACGGCAGAGCCGTCCCGCGGGACCGAACCAGTTATTTGAACGTTTTCGCCCATGCATCGAGCGTTCCCTTGAAGCGCCGAGCGACCTTCGCAAACCCCCTCGGCGATTCGGAACCGACCGAGACGCGGATCATGTTGTCGGTGATCCCGATCTGTTCCCGCGACGGCTTCGGCACCTTGGCGTGCGAGGTCGACGCCGGATGGGTTGCAAGCGTCTTGTCGTGCGCAATGTGTACCGCAAGCGGTATGAGACCGTCTTCCGTCAGCATGTCGATGAACCGCTGGGAGTCTTCGACCGAGGCTGGGTCCGCAACACACGGCCACGCGGGGTTCTCCGGACGAGTCCGCCCGCGCCGTAACGTGAACGAGAAGAGCGAGCCGCCACCCAACATTTGCTTCCTCGCAAGCGCATGTCCGGGACTCTCGGGAAGGAAAGCGTAGAAAACGTTTTCCACCGCGGGATGTCCCTTGAGCATCGTCGCAAGAAGAAATGCATTCGCGGAATGCCGCCACATGCGCTCTCCGAGGTCCGACAGTCCGATCATCATGTCGACCGCCGCACGCGGGTCCATGACGGGCCTCGGCCCCTGCATCATTGCGCGGAACTCCCTGATGAACTCCTTTTTCGCGATGACCACGCCGCCGCCCGCCGTCGAATGACCGCCCACCCCCTTCGTTGCCGAAAGGACGACGACGTCCGCGCCGAGATCAAGCGGTCGCTGAAGCGCACCGGTCGCAATGGTGTTGTCGACGACAAGCGGTAGACCGTGCAGATGCGCAATGTGCGCAGTAGCAGTGATGTCGTAGACCGTACCGTGAGGATTCGCCGGCGTCTCGAGAAAAAGGAATTTCGTCTCGGGCGTCAAAGCGGCACTCCACGCCTTCGGATCATCGGGCCTATCGACGAACCGGCACTCCATGTCGAGTTGCGGCAGATAGGCATTGAAGAAGTTGAACGTGCCCCCGTAGACATATGCGGATGAAACGACATTCCATCTTGCTTCTTCGCGTTTGCCGTCGGAGCCCATCTTTTTTCGGAGCATGAACTCCGTGAGCATGTGGATGGCACTGTTGCCCGTTGCGCAGGCGTAGGCATCGTACTCATCGACCTTACCCGTTTCGGTAGCGACGATCATGCGTTCGAACTCGCGCACGGTCGGGTTTCCCTCGCCCATCCCCATGTAGATATAGCCGGGCTCCTCGCCCGCGAATCGCCGTGCAAGCGTTCGCGCATTCGGTGCGCCATAGGTCACGCTCACGTGCGTTTTGTGTCCGCGATAGCGGATCGGCGGTACCACTGCATTGTGCTCCGCCGTGCGCCAGTCGTAGGGCTTCTTTTTCACAGGAGACCCCCCTCTCAAGGATACGTCTCCACCCATTCTGCGGAGAAAACAACGGAAGTCAATGCGCCGCGGTGCAACTGGGTGAGCGTACAAGGTTGAACCTTAAGAATTGATGCCAAGGTTCGACCTTGTACACACTGACTTATGATGTTGCAAGTACGTCAGTTTTCGACAGTGTTTCAGGGCGGGATCCGCCTTGTGCTTTGGGCGCCCTCTCGTGCCTCACTTATGCAGTAGCGCTTCGATGCCCGGAAGCGTCTCGTTCTGCAAGAAGTCCAGCATCGCGCCGCCGCCGGTAGAGACAAATGAGAAGCGGTCGAGAAGATGCATCTCGTTAATGAGCGCGACCGTGTCGCCGCCGCCCACAATCGAGGTCGCCTGCGCATTGGTGATAAGCAAAAAAAACTCTCGCGTACCGTTGGTGAATCCCGCTTCGTAATACCCCAGGGGGCCGTTCCACACGATGAGCGCCGCACTGCCGATCACGGCCTCCATGTTTCGTACGCTTTCCGGGCCGATATCGACGCTCATATCACTCTTGGTCACGCTATCAAGCCGACGCGGCTCGGAACCTCCCTCGTTCTTCACGATGACGTCACTCGGAATGATCAGGCGTTCGTGATCGAGAAGCTCCTTCAGTCCTTTGAGTTCCGTCTCATCGTAAACAGACTTGCCGATCTCATGCCCGGCTACCTTGAAAAAGTTATTCGCGAGCGCGCCGCCGACGAACACGTAATCCGCAGTCTCCAAGAATTTCTTCAGAAGCGGCATCTTGGTGGAGATCTTCGCTCCGCCGACGATGAAAAGAAAGGGGTGTTTGGGCGCGAGCGCGACGGAAAGGCGGCGTACTTCCTCCGCGAACAAGATCCCGGCATACGACGGAAGAAGCAGGGGGATGCCGACGACCGATGCATGTGCGCGATGAGACACCGCAAATGCGTCATTCACATATATGTCGCCCAACGCGGCGATCGCGCGCGCGAACTCCGGATCATTCGCCTCCTCGCCTTTTTCGTGTCGGAGATTCTCGAGGAGAACGACATCGCCGTCCTCCATGCGGCCTACCATGCGTACATTCTCCGTACTCATGGGCTGGTCAAGAAAGGTCACGGGAAATTTCTTATTGAGATACTTTGCCACAGGAAGAAGTGTGTCTTCGGGTTTTCCCTTTCCGATGTGGCTCATGATGACCACCCGTGCGCCTTCTTTGCGCAAAAAGTCGATCGTCGCAAGCGACTGTTCGATGCGGTATGCATCGCGTACCTCTCCTTCTTCAAGAGGAACGTTGAGATCGAGCCGGAGCAATATGCGTTTACCGCGAAGCTCGGTATACTCGGTGATGACCTTAAAAATAGGCATGGTTTAGCGGGTATTTACCGCAACGCGAACGATCTCCGAGAATCTTTCCGGATCAAGGCTTGCACGTCCGACCAAAAGTCCGTCCGCACCGCCCTCCTTTAAAAACCCTCCTGCGTTCTTCTCGTCGACCGAGCCGCCGTAAAGGATGGGGACGGAAAAACCGGCACTTTTACCGAATCGGTCAACGAGGTTGCGTTTGATGAATATGCTCATCTCGCGGAAATCTTCCGGTGTCGCGGCGCGAAGCGCCGAGGAGCCGATGGCCCAGATCGGCTCATAAGCGACGACCAGACGCTTCGTCATGTTCTTGGGAAATCCGGAAAGCGAGGCGCGGAGTTCTCTTCCGACTTCGGTGAAATACGCTCCCCCAGGATCGCGCACAGCCTCACCGACACAAAGAACAACGGTGAGTCCGCTCCGCACTGCCGCAATGGCTTTCTGCGCGACCACGGCATCGTCCTCGCCAAGCGCTCGTCGTTCCGAGTGTCCAACAATCGCATGAGTTGCGCCGGAAGAAACGAGCGCCGCAGGAGAAGTCTCTCCTGTGTACGCCCCTTCGTCGACAGTGAATGTGTTCTGTGCACCGAGCAAAATCGGAGATCTCCCGAGAAGCGCGACAAGCGGAAGAATGTAAAGGGTCGGCGGACAAACAACGACCTTCGTGCGCGGTAACTTTTTCGCGGGAAATTTTAGTTTCCCGACGATCGCCTTCGCATCGCCAAGCTTCCGCGGATACATTTTCCAATTACCAACGATGAGTTTCATGGTAGATTTTTAACGAGCAAAGCGAGTATAAAAATCACCACCCCTCACCACTTTTACCGTCAGCGCGCATAATTTTGAGTCTGCAAGACTCAAAATTATTGTGAGAGACGATGCTGGTAACACGATTGAGCGTGACATAAATGTGTTTCGTAAAAGTGGTGAGGGGTTAACAAAAATATAGTCGCTTCGCTTCTTATTTTTCTAATACTCATTCCAACGCTTCGCATTCCATTTCCCCGTAACCAAGGTCGCGGAAGGGACGAAGGAAGTGCTCGCAAGGCTTACGTCGTAGGTAACACGTGTCCCGGGCCACATTTGCAACTGGTACGCAACGACTTCGGATATGGTCGCGCCATTTGAGATGTCGACCAACGAATCCGTCGCGTAGAAGATTGCTCCGTCGACGCTGTTCTCAATCGCAAGCGCGCTGTCGTTCGTCGTGCATCCCGACCCGCCCGAACCAAGACATCCCTTTTTCGTCGTCAGGAGCATAATAAAGCTTCCCGAGGAACCGGAGCCGTCCAAAACACTTCCGCCATACACGCGAATGTAACCATCGACGATGATAAGACAGCTGTTTCCGAGATACGCAATCGCGCACTTTATGGTACCGACACCTCCACCCGCGCCGATATTCATATCCCCCGTCACGTGGATGGTCCCGTAAACCGTGAGCGTCTGACCGCCCGCAACATCAAAGTTGCCGTTCACTTTTGTCGGTCCGAGTGAAAGCGGGAAGTCGTCGCAATCTGCGTGCCCACCGGTTCCGCAGTTGCCGTTGATCTCTCCCTCGTCAAGCGCATCACCCTTCCAGATGTCGATGGTCGTCGTTGATATGGGAAGCGGCACGTAGGGCGGAGTCGGCGAGGCGGGATACGAAGTGCCGTCGACCGTTGAGCCGGATATGCTTTGGTAATACGCGTCTCCACCGATATCAAGATTGGTAATCGTATCTGCCTTGGCGTTCCCGGTCACTTGGAGCGTGTCGATCTTACTGATGCCGCCACCGTAATACACATGGAAAGCCATGTCACCCGAAACACTGTTCCACACTTCCGCGTCGTCCCAGTCCTCTTTATAGAACGGCGCCCCAGAGCCGTAGGTGTCCGAGTCGCTCCGGCACCAATACCAGTACTTGGTATTCGATTCTCCGGCATCGAGCACGATCCAGTATTTGACCCCGGGAGTAAGCGTCGGGGGACTCGTAAAAAGCACATTAACCCAACCGTAATCCGTGCTCACCAGTGAGTTGTCGAGTGCCTGCGTCGCAAGGGCGGTCGTCGACGGTACGCCGCCGTTGTCCGTGACAATGCGGATGTTCGCGTCGTTGGGATTACTTACGCGCTTGATATAGAGCCCCACGCGCGCAAGAACATCGGGCGAGGCGGCCGACATGACGAAACTTTGCGCATAGTCGAGGTTCGGATCGTTCTTGCCGACGATCTCGTCCGATATACAGGCGGTCGAACTCGCCACCGTATCCGCCTCGATGCCCGACGAAGAAATAACATTTCCGGTGATAATCGTGTTGACCTCACCGACGACCTGACCGTTCGAATAAAGGTCTCCCTGCGCGAGTCCGGTGCCGTCGATACGTGCGCCGTTCTTCAGTTTCGCACCACCTTCGCCCACTTGCGCGCCGTAGGGGAAATTCGTCGTCACGATCTTTGAGATCTTCATGTATAACTTGCGTGTTCGCGTATCCGTTTCGCCGACCGAGTAAATCTCCTTTTCTTCCGACGAGCCGGTGACCGTAACGGTCGACGTCGCGCCGTTTAGGAGCAATGTTTCCGTGTCCGGTATCTGCTTTTCGTGGACCACACGGTAGAATATGTCTTCAATACCGGCTTCCGCCGCGGCGTACGCATACTTCGACTCCGCCAGCGCACGATACGTGCGCAACTGCGCGATCGCACCGATCGTCGCCGACTGGACTATCGCAACGGAGATTGCGATGAAGAAGAATATCGTGATGATGAGCGCCGCTCCTCGTTGTCGTTTGAAATAATGTTTCATGGCCGTTTGATTTTCCAAAAATTCCTCGGATGATCAGTAAGAACCGCGAAGCAAGCTCGTATTATAGAAATGCTCGGTGCCGGAGACCGGTCCCCGCGAAGCGGTCAGGTGAAGCTCCGTTTTGATGCTCACCGTGCTTCCGGTGTTGATGTAATAAAACACCAACCCCTCAATCTTGGTGTTCGCCGACGTGAGCGAACCCTTATCGGCGCCGTTCTCTTTGATATGGAGCGCTTTTGCGGTGACGAAGTACTCCACGGTCATTGTGGTGCCCGAAGCGTTCACGGTCACAATCGTGAGCCGGCCCGGATTTGCGCCGAACGTACTTTGCGAAAGGTCAATCGCCGCGGTCGCCTTCAAGTCGCGTGTCAGGCGTTCCATGACCGTCACGGACGCATCGTTAATGTCACGCGAGATACGCAAAGCACTGAATGCTTTAATGGTGGAAAAGAGCGAGGTCATCGCGATTAAGAGAAGCGCGGCGAACATCGAAACATAAAGCACCGCCTCGATGAGCGAGACTCCCTTTCGACTGCTGTTGTGGCGTCGCAGAAACATAACGATCAATTGGAGAAGAGGTCGGTAATGTACGTCTCTGCGGATTCTGTGGATGTCGCGTTGCCTCCCTGATAGCGCCACGCGACGGTCATGGAAACCTTCTTCGTTCCCGGATCGAGCGTGCCCGACGAAGCGATATTGTCCGAACCGTCCCGATACACGTTCAAAAACACGAATGAACGCGTAAAGATGTTCTCAACCCGTTGCGGAACCGTCGTCGCGCTCCACACGGATCCGTTCCACGAAAGGTAGTAGGTCGTGCCGACGGTGATCGGGGCGATCTTCGTGCTCCAGCCTTGGTCCCGCATTTGCTTCAATGCCTCGACGCCTTCTTCCAACAAGAAGCCCGACTGAATATGGCGCGTGGTGTCTTCGCTCACGTCGAGCACCTTCTTGTAGTAGAGAGTGACGGCAAGAAGCACGAGCGTGACCATCGACGAGGCAATGAGTATCTCAACCAGCATAAAACCACCGCGCGACGAGCGCAAAGACTTCGGTCGGATATTAAATGCGCGTGTGATCATGGGCTTGTTTCGAACAAAAAGGTCGATGATATGGCGAGTACTCATTATATCAAAGCGTCACCGCTCCGGTCCCATTCACGGTAATAAGCGTGCGGATCGACGTATTCCCCTTTAGGCGTATTTCAAAGGTCCCCGACTGCCCCGTTCCGCCCGTAAGCCGGTTAAACAAGACTTCACTTCCTCCGCCCGTGAGCGTCACATTGGCGATCTCGAGAACGGGGTCGACCGCATACACGATATTCGTCGGCGCGCCCGAAGAATATGTCGGGCCGATGAAATAGACCGCTTTATCGGACTCGAGGTGCACGCCGTACTGCTGGTCATCCTTCGAAGAAATCGTGTCGAGGCGAGCACGGCCGAACGACGTCATAACCACTTCGACCGTCACATCCATGGTCTTTCGCGCGCGAAACGTACCGAACGCCGCAAGCGCCATCGAACTCAAAAGGAGAACGATCGCCGTGACGACGAGTATCTCAAGGAGCGTGATGCCGCGTTCGCCTTTCTGTGTGAGAAAACGTCGCCTTCGCGACATGAGCGGGACGTTGTACATATAACCTGAAAAGGAGCGTTAAATGGTGTTCATGAGCGAATACATCGGACTGATCATCGCCACGGCAAAGACGCCGACAAAGACGGCAATGACCACCATGAGGATTGGCTCGATCAGCTTTGACATGTCCGACGTGGCCTGATCAACCTCCTCCTCATAGAAGACGGCGATCTTGAGCAACATGTCGGACAGGCGGCCGGTCTCTTCGCCGACCTCCATCATGTCGCCAACCATCATCGGATAGATCTCCGGATGATCGATGAAGACCTGGGAGAGAGGAGTTCCTCTCTGGACTCCTTCCTTTGCCGCCTCAAGCGTCTCCTTATAGAAGATGTTGCCCAACACATCTTTCGTGATCTCGATGGAGCGCACGATATCGACGCCCGCACCCACCAACGACGAAAGCGTGCGTGTCACGAGCGCGGAGTTGAACTCCTTGATCAACTTCCCGAATATGGGCAGCCGGAGCGCGACCCAAGAAAGCGAGCGGTCACCGAAGGGCGTACGGGCGTACCACCAAAAGAACACCCCGAGTATCAAAAAGGCGAGAAGCGAAATAAGGATGTTGTTCTGGAGGAAATTGCTGATGCCGATGATCACTTTCGTCAAGGTCGGCAGTTCCACATTCATCTCCGCGAACGTCGCGGCGAGTCCCGGAACGACGTAGATCATCATCAGGACACCGACCGCGAACATGACGAAAATGATGACCGCCGGGTAGATCATCGCGCCGCGTATCTTTTTCTTAAGTGTATAGGTCTTTTCCATCTGTCCTCCGACCACGTCGAGCGATTGGACGAGGCCCCCCGACTCCTCGCCGGCACGTACCATCGAAATGAAGACTGGCGGAAAAACGTCCGAAGACTTTTCCAGCGCGTCAGAGAGCGAACTCCCCCGGTTCACATCGTCAACGATAGCCTGAAGGACCATCCGAAACTTGGGGTTCTTCGTCTGTTTGAGGAAGATCTGGAGCGCTCGGGAAAGAGCGAGACCCGC
>MHLS01000002.1:0-1931 GCA_001819095.1 Candidatus Lloydbacteria bacterium RIFCSPLOWO2_02_FULL_54_12 | reverse complement strand
CGCGAGAGGAAAGCGTTGATCTTGTCCATGTTGAAGCCACCATGGGTGATCTCGGTCGCCGTCAAAAGGAGCCTTCCCTCCGCCTTCACGTTCTTTGCGAGCTCGAATTTGCTCTCGGCCTCCCCCTCTCCGGCCACTTCCTCCCCCGTCGCAATCAACTGGGCCTTATAGGTGTACTTTGGCATATCCTCTCTATTATATATGGCGACGGTGAATAACGCGATATATAATGAATGTACGCTATGCTCGAAAAATATCTTGAAGAATTGGGGCTCTCCGACAAAGAGGCGGCGGTATACCTCGCACTCCTCACATTCGAGAATGCCGCACCCTCAACGATCGCCGAAAAGACAAAGTTGAACCGCTCCACGGTCTATGTCGTGCTGGAATCACTGGAGAAAAAGGGGCTCGCAAGCGAGACCAATGTCGGAAAGACCATCCATTATCAGGCGGCCGCGCCGGAGCGTCTTGAGACTTATGTCGAACAGCAGAAACTGAAACTCGAGGAAATGGAGCGGCGGCTCTCGGATATCATCCCGCAGATCAAGGCGGTGCATCGGGAGGCCGGCGAACGACCCATCATCCGTGTCGCATACGGCAAGGACGCCGCCTTGGCGCAAACACTGGAATTCTACAACGTCGAAGACAAAGAAAAGACGGGGTATTTCATCTTCAATCAAGACATGCTGAACGAACAATACACCCCCAAAGAGCTCGCGCGGGTGAAGGAGATACGGCCGACCAAAAAAATCCTCGGTATGTCTATATACAATGCGGCGAACCCGATACCCTCGAACGAACTGACGGAGCGTAGGAGGGTGGACGACAAAGAGTTCCCCATCACGGCCGACATATCGATCCACGAGGACCGCGTACACATCGTCACCCTCGGCGAACAGGCAACGACAATGCTGATACAGAGCAAAGACTTCGCGAACACCCTCAAAACCCTCTTCAAGCTGGCGTTCCGCTCACTGAAGTAGTTCGCGATTTTCCAAAAACTATTTCGGTCGCCGGAGAGACCGCATCCCGAGGTCTCTCCTTGGGGCTTTACGCAAAGGTGAGACCTCGGGATGTGTAATAAATTGGAGGGCAAAAAAAGGCCGAGCCGGGGGAATGTTGCTCCCCCGACCGGCCTTTTTCTCTCCATCACCACAAAGCGCTGTCGGCGTTGGCGCGATTCTTACGTTTTGCACGCCACCGCCAAAGCAAGGTGTATGGAATCACAACTTTCGTTGGACCACTCCTAAGATGTGGACTTCGAAACAGCGTTCACATCGTCACCTCTTCAACCACTGCCCATGATGCTTTCCTTTCCTTGATAAAGTACTGCGGTTGGTACACGACCGCGAAACTCGGCTTGCCCAGACAAGGACAACCTCTCTCCTCTATGCTCCCTTCGGACGCATAGAGGGGAAAAGTTATCCATGCATGGCGCACCTCCTTTCGAGATCCCCCATGGCGACGAAATGTCACCACTAAAAAGTAGGGTAGCAGAAGGTGGACAGTTTGTCAACAATTATTGTCATTTCTTTTCAACAAACAACCGATATATGAAGATATCGTATTTGAGAAAAAACAATAAATTTGTTATTAGATGATGACATATTGTGAATAACCTGTGGATAAGTGTCAATGAATTCATTGATTTGTTTTCCGTTAATAACATATTTAAACGTATATTATTTATGTTTCAGGCCATTTTAACATAATTGAGTTACACTATTGTCAAAACTACTTGACAAATTTACTTCTTCGTATATACTATCTCCAGATGATCAATGCGATCATCCCGAATGGGAGACGTTGAAAAACACCTGTGGGGTCGCCCTCAAACGGGGGCAACCGCACTACTGTCCGGTTAAAATCAGAATAGGTACAACTGCGGCCCGTCTCTCATTGAGAGTCGGGCCATTGTTTTTGTATTGAGC
>MHLS01000001.1:20154-23252 GCA_001819095.1 Candidatus Lloydbacteria bacterium RIFCSPLOWO2_02_FULL_54_12 | reverse complement strand
CAAGCCCGTCGCCCCGCGTCGCACCCCGAAAAAGTTTCCCTTTTTTATATTCGTAGACGACCTTGAGGCCGTCGATCTTGAGTTCGCACGTGTAGGTCGGCTTTTCCGTTACGCCGGACTTTTCCAAAAATCTCCTCACCCGTTCGTCAAAAAGCCTGATGTCTTCAGGGCTAAAGGCGTCGTTGAACGACCACTGCGGGACCTCGTGTCGTACTTTCTTGAACTCGGGAAGAGGTTTCCCCGCCACACGCTGTGTCGGAGAGTCCGCGGTGACAAGCGACGGGTACTTCTCTTCAAACTTTACCAACTCTTCCTTGAGCGAATCAAGCGCCGACGGAGCGATCTCCTCGCGGTCTTTCTCGTGATAAAGTGCGCGATGGTATGCAATTGCCTTCTTGAGCTGAAGCACGCGGTCTTTGGCCTCCCTCGGGACAGCAGGTGTGTTCGTCTTTCGCATAAAAAAAGTATACCCCGTAGTGAGCTCTCGCGCACGAAAAAAATCACCTCGATTTTGCTCATTCTCAAGGCTCGATGCCTACTTATTTTTACGCACCAAGATCTACTACAAAGTAAGCGGGGGGCCTAGAAACTGGTGAAGACCGCTATTTCGCGTTGGGTACGGCGCGGCATTGCAACATTACACGTGTTGTAGCCGTCGCTGATGATCGTCGTCAACGCATCTCCCTCTTTGGTCACCCGCACATCGACGCAGGAGCCGTCGGGAAAACCGAGCGAGAACGTCGTTATCCCTTTCGACGCATCGGGGAGCGGTACCGGATTCTGCCAACTCGCACCCGTCGCAAGCAGTACGCCGTTACAGGAAGCGACAGTATCCCAGTTGGGCGGAGAATTATAGAGCACACCGAGCGTCCCCGTTGCAAAAATCGTGTACTGGAGGCTGTTCTGCGGCCACGCACGATCCCAGTAGAGCGCACACTCGGCACCATTCGTGGCTGCGGCAAGCGCCTTTTCGGAATCACGCAAAAACGCCGAAAGCGTGATCTCTTTGATGCTAATGGCGGAAACCCCCAATCCGACCGCAAGCAAGATGCTCACCACGAGGATAGTGAGCAGAAGGATATATCCCCCGCCGCAGGAGAACGGCAGACGACCGTTCACGTACTTCTCGTTTTTGGAGCGATGGAATTGCATGATGAGGAGAGAGAGTTGCCGATCGGCTAGAAATGCAGATAAGGAAACCAGTTAAAGATACTTTGAGAAACACTGATCGTGCGACTCGTGCCTCCGTAGCCGGGAAAAGTGACCGTCGACGTAACACGCACCTCCCGCTTCGGTGCGAGCAGGTCGTCGACTCCTTCAAGAAGTATGGTGCGGCGAAACTGCGTGCGCACCCACGGCGCCCCGAGCGATGCCATTGACTGCCGATAGAGACCGGTTCCCGGATTCAAGTATACGACGGATTGTTGGGAGCAATCGCTCTGGCAAGGTATGATCGCGCCGGCGGTCATTTCGTGGTTCCAGACGTCAACTGACGCGTGAGCTGTAGCATCAACGGCGCACCCAAGATACGCTGAACATTTGCTAAAAATGTCCACCATCCAGTTATTCCCGTTCTCATTTTTTCTATCGCTTCCGTCTTCGGCAGACTTATTGTCGCGCATGTTGCGCACGATCTCGAGACCCTCCTCGGCAAGATGCGTCGCAATCAACTCATTGCGCGCGGCGCCGGACGCTTTGATACTATGCGCCGCAAGTGCCATCGGACCGGTTATCGCAACGGAGAGAATGGCGATCGAAACAACCGACTCGATCAGCGTAATGCCTTTTTTTGTGTTGGATATCGAGATCATAATTGTGGCGCTAAAACGGTAAGTTCGGAGTGTACGCACCCACCGTCGTTTGTACATTAAAACTCGTCGCAGTACGGCGGGTCGTTGAGGCGCTTCCCCGAACAACGATCGTGATAACCGGCTGATCGAAACCCGGGGTCGTGCCGTCTACGAAGAACTTAAGGTCCGTGATGCCGAGCTCGGGAGCGGTAAGCGGAAGATAGGTCGCTCCGTTGTCGATCGAACGGACAATACTTCGGCCGGAGAGCTTATACGAGATCTGGTCGTCGGGAAGCGTGGGGACACCCAGCTGGCCTTCGAATGCCAAACACACATCACCGCCGCCGTCGACCTCACCGGTCATGGTCAGTTTGCAATCCTGCGGGGTGGTCGTGGCGAGACCGGAGCAATCGCAGTGAAATGTCTTTCCGACGCGTATGGTGCGCGACATCGAGTCAATCGCGGCGCTTAAATTCTCGGTGACCACGCGCATCGAACGCGCCTTGCGCGCGGCGTCGTTAACGGACACTAAAGCACCGATGATGATGATGAGTATGGTAACGAAAATACCGATCGCAACAATCATCTCGAGAAGGGTGAACCCCGCTTGAAGTCGCGAGCGCGAACAAGAAACAGGTGGTTGTTTTTTTATTCGTGGTGTCATTTCTCGTGGTAGTTTTATGCTCATGTGCGCTTGCGCCCCACTTCAAACGGGGTGAATCCCTCTTGCCGCCGCGAGCGACGGATATCGAACGGTCGTTTGTTCATCGGTTGCATCATAAACTATTATCTCACAGAAACCTGTCCGGTGATCCAGATGGTAATCGTATGCCGATATCCCTTCGGCGACGCAATGGTCACCTCCACATGCGAATGACGGGTCGGGGCGGTATCAGGGTCACCCAAGATCGTGGCATCAAAAGGGTTCGGACGCACAAAAACAACGTGTGCAAAGTCTGTCGTAAAGAGCGACGGGTTGCCCGGATTCACGGACGCGCAGGACCCCGCGGAACCGGAATCCTCGTCTCCGCAGATGGAGTCAATGGTGTTCCCGTGCAAAAGAAGGATCTCCTGCTCGCACTCCTCCAAAGCGTTACCGCATTTCGACGTTCCGGGATCGTACGGCGTGTACTTGAGGTCACCGTTCAAGTCGGCAAAGAACACGAACTTGTTCTTGGCCGCCATGTCAAAATAGAGCCCGTAACCGGGGAATTTCCCGTCGTCATTCCGGGCGCGTTTGACACTCATGGCGGACACCTGCGCATCGCGCACCCAGCCCGCGATTTGGTGTGCAAGGATATCGACCGT
>MHLS01000001.1:9365-20096 GCA_001819095.1 Candidatus Lloydbacteria bacterium RIFCSPLOWO2_02_FULL_54_12 | reverse complement strand
CCGGTCGAATGAACCATAGTTGAAGAGGAATGTTGCGGAGAGGACCAGAAATATCCCCACGGCGACTAAAAGTTCGACGATCGAAAACCCTCGTGATGTACCGGTACGGCGGCGAAATTGTTTCATGCGATTTGGCGCCGCTTTCGGCACTCATGCGTAATACTCCATATCCCTAGAATGCCCACGTGAACATGTCGACGCCTAAAAAAAAGACGATCATCGAGCCGAGGACCAGAAACGGCGCAAACGGGATCTCACTCTTCATTGTAAAACGTTTGCGCGGAAGTAACAACAAGAAGAGGCTCGGGAAGAAAGCCGTCCAAAACGCGAATATAACGGCCGAAATACCTCCGGAAAGTCCGAGAAACCACCCCAAACCAAAGGCAAGCTTCGCATCGCCAAGTCCCATCGCCCTTCCTCCGGAAAGGAACCACAGGAGGGTGAACGGGAGCATGATGAGCGGCCCCGCAAAAAGGTCAAGCCACGGCGAAGTGTAGATACCGAACACGGGCAAAAACTCCGGTGTAAGTAGACCAAAACGCCATTTGAGGAAAAGCGTAACGCCGGCAAGAAGTGCAAAGATGGCCGAGAAGCGGTCGAGGATGATCTTGTGGTAAAGGTCGTAGGTAATGATCACGAGGAGGAGGCTCCATGCCGCCGTGTCAAAAAGATACGCGAGCATTTCGGGGACGTTGCTCACCACGGGGTCAAACCGATCGACCCACCACACGAAAAGAAACAGAAGCCCCGAAGCGGCCTCGACGAGCGGGTACTGGACAGAGAGTTTTGCGCCGCAGTACGCACATCGTCCCCCTTGAAAGAGATAGGAGAAGAGGGGGATCAACATCGCCACGGTCAACACTTTCCCGCAAGAAAGGCACTTCGAACGACCGCGGAGTCCTGCACCGCTTCCCGTGCGGTAGATCACTACATTGAGAAAGCTTCCGATGACGGTTCCGAGAATAAACACCATGGCTCCGGGAACCCATGAATACAAGAACATAAATTACAGTATCTCATAACTTTCGAGGCGAGTCCTAAGGCCCCGTCCATAAATAAGTTGATATAAAATATGGACGTGGCACAAAGGGTCGTCACCACCAATAACTAGGAAGTTATTGGTGGACGAGCCCTAAGCAAATACAAGGTCGGACCTTAGGAATCGATTCTTCAAGGTCCGACCGTATTTTGCATTGAGATACCAAAACCCCCGAAAACAAGCGTTTTCGGGGGTTGCGGGCATAAACCCGATAAGTCTTTGGTGTTACGGCTTCACGTCGTAGCAAGTCTCCGGAGCGGCTCCGGCCGCTGAACCGAGACAACTCGTTCCGCCGCCAGCACCCCAGAAGTCGTTGGTGCCATCGTCTATTTGGGCGACATCGGCGTCTGAAAGCAAGACGGTATTGTCGTTCCGCTCAAGTGCTACACCGAGCCCATAGCCCAAACAGGTGTAGGTCGTACAAACCACAACTCCCCCGGCAGCGGTTGTGCCTTTATAGGCGTATGTCGCCTGTGTGCCGCTAGGCGGTTTCGGCGTTTGAGGTAAGAAGCCCTTTGCGGTGAGCAACTGCACTGCCGCATCATCGCCGGTGTAGGCAACACCGTAGGTGGGCGTTGTCGACGGATAGCTTTGGCTTGTGTCGAAGAAAAGCTCGAGCGCAAGCTGGATCTGTCCGATGTCGGAAATACGCTTCGCATCACGCGATTTAGCACGCGCCGTCGAGAGCGAGGCCAAGACGACCGAGGAAAGGATGCCAATGATCGCGATCACGACAAGGAGCTCGATCAGCGTAAAGCCTTTCTTTGTATTTTTAAGAGAGGTGAACATAAATGATGACTAAAATGATTAATAAAACCAATAAATTGACGCAAAGAACCTTTTTCTCGTAAAATCCTTGCCCAAGCAACGCTCAAGCAATATATACATGGTACCACGGGGTATGGGAGGGTACAAACACCCTGTGGATAACGAGAGCTCGGCCATACTCGCCTTTTGAAGACGCGCATATCCGCCTGCTGGCGGATTGCTATGCTCGGGCCGCCGCCCTGCGCAATGTCTTCAAAAGGCGAGTATAGCCTCGCTGAAAAGGGAAACGCCTCAACAAAGACCATGCTTCGCGCCTGCAAACGGCCTCACAAAGCAATATTTCGCTTAAAGAGGGGGTCCTATACTCTGACCGCCGCTCACTTCGGTCAATTGGTCCGCCTAAAGGCGGACACCGAGCCAAATTGACCCGTGCGAGACCTTTCAAGAGGAGGAGCCCTCACAAGAAAGGAGGGGGCGCCCACAAATGGCTTCACAAAGCGATATCTTGCCTTAGGGAAGGTACGTTCCTGTCGCCCTGCGCCCACACCGCCAAAAATACAAGGTCCGACCTTGCCTGCCCACGCGAGGACGTTCGCAGGCGGGGGCATCAATTCTTGGGGTCGGACCTTGTATCTTTGGTACGCCCCCTAGAACGAGGAGGCAATGTCGTACATCGGGAGGAGGATGGTCACCATGAGTCCGCCGACACCCA
The DNA here is from genome assembly GCA_001819095.1 of Candidatus Lloydbacteria bacterium RIFCSPLOWO2_02_FULL_54_12. Lineage (GTDB taxonomy): Bacteria > Patescibacteriota > Minisyncoccia > Phycocordibacterales > UBA6899 > MHLP01. Next base: position 17,577 of record MHLS01000001.1, on the reverse strand, counting down.
AACCAAGAAGGATGATCATCGCCGGCTCAATCATTCCGATGATGGTCTCGATGGCAGTATCCACTTCACGTTTGTAGAATTTGGCGAGCGTGTCGAGAATGCTCGCAAGCTCTCCCGTCTCCTCACCAACTTTGATCATCTGCACCATGATACCCGAGACGAATCCCGGGTATTTGCCCATTGCCTTCGAAAGCGGGACGCCGGTGCGCACGTCCTGTGCGACACCTAAGAGCAGATTCTTATACACTTCATTTCCCACAATAGTTGCGGAGACCTCGACGGAACGAACAGCGGTGATCCCCGCGGAGAGCATGGTGTTGAACGTATCGGAGATTCGCGCAAGATAGATCTTTTGGTAGAGCGTGCCAACGTATGGCAAGGACAGCGTCAGCTGTGCAAATGCCTTCTTGCCCCCCTCGGTGCGCAAATAACGCCAGACAAAGAACATCGCCGCCGCGAAGGCGACCGAGAGCAGTATCCCGTAATTGATGAAAAAATTAGAGACCTCGATGACAATCTTGGTGTAGAACGGGAGTTCCTTTCCGGTTTCTATGATGATGGCGGCGAGCTTGGGGATGACGATCACCAGCATGAGGATCATGACCACAATAAAGGACACGATGACGAACGCGGGATAAATGAAGGCGTTCCGCGTCTTCGTCAAAAGCTCGTACGAACGATCGAGGTAATCGGCAAGGTAGGCAAATGTATTGGCAAGATCGCCAGATTCCTCGCCCGAACGGACCATGTTCACATAGAAATCCGAGAACACATCGGGGTACTTTCCGAGCGAGCCCGAAAGCGATGAGCCGCCCTGGATGTCCTGCGATACTTCTTCGAGCCGGCGCCGCAGAAGGTCACTCTCCGCCTCCTCGCTCAACAACTGAAAGACACGGAGCGCCGAAATCTGCGCATGGAACAAGGTCGCAATCTGACGCGACAGGACGACAACGTCGCGATGAGAAGCTCTTCGTCCGCCCGCGACAAGATTCTCCAAAAATGATATTTCCGTCGCGACGACGATCGAGATGATGACGAGCCGCCTCCGCTGAAGCGACGCGATGGCAATATCGACCGTCGCTGCCTCAATGGTGCCGCTCACCTCCTGTTCGTTCGTCTGGTCGATTGCTTTATATTTGTAGAGCATGGTCAGTAGTCAGTAGTCAGTAGTCAGTAGCAAGCGCATTCGCATTTGTCTACGGTCTACGAACTGCTTCATTTCCTAGATCATTCTTTCAAGCGCCCTCGGATTGAACGAATGCAGATATGCATTCTCGGCGGTGATCTCCCCTTTGCGTACGAGGTCGGCAAGCGAACGATTCATATCCACCATGCCCAGTTCCGTGCCGGTCTCGATTACCATGGGCACTTCGTGGATCCGGCGCTCGCGGATAAGGTTCGCAACGGCATTGTTGTTGATGAGGAGTTCGTACGCCGGCACAAGGCCTCCGGAGATGCGCGGAATGAGGCGCTGAGAGAATATACCGGCCAATGAGCCTGATAATTGAAGGCGGATCTGATCCTGCTGGTCGGCGGGGAACGAGTCGATGATACGGTCGATGGTCTGTGCGGCATTATTCGTGTGCAAGGTCGAGAACACGAGATGTCCAGTTTCGGCGGCCGTCACCGCAGTCGAAATAGTGTCGAGACCGCGCATTTCACCAATCAGGATGATGTCAACATCCTCACGAAAGCAGGCACGAAGGGCAACATGAAAATCCGCGGTGTCGAAACGCACCTCGCGCTGGCTGATGATAGACCGGTCCGGCGTGAAGACATACTCGACGGGATCCTCGATGGTGATGATGTTCTCTGCGCGTTCGTGGTTAACGAGGTCGATCAAGGACGCAAGTGTCGTTGATTTCCCCTGTCCGACCGGCCCGACGACAAGAAAGAAACCTTGCTTACGCCTCGTGAAGGTCTCAAGGATGGGTGGCAGAAGCAGTTCCTTGATCGTCTTCACCTTCTGCGGGATCAAGCGAAGCGCGATCGCCACCGTCCCCTTCTGAAAGAATGAATTCCCGCGGAAGCGCGCCTCGTTCCCGAACGAGAATGAGAAATCCATCTCTTTCGTCTCAAGAAAGATCTTGTGGCTCTGCTCATCGAGCAATTCTTTGAGGATTCCCAGCGTATCTTGAGGCGTGAGTGGCGGAAGCTTCACCAAAGGGATTAACTCGCCGAAAACACGGATGGTCGGATGGCGTCCGACGACAAGATGGAGATCTGATGCTCCCTCATGAATGACGGTGAGCACGAGACTCTCGAGTGTTTTGCGATAATCGGATTGCGGCATGGTGCGTTAAGTTTTTTTACTCTTTTTCATCTCCTCGAGTACGCGGTCGACGACCTCGGACGGCGTTGCCGACGCCTTCACGATGTGCCCCGAAGCGCCGAGTTGCTTACTCTTCTCGACGTCCTCCGACTGGCTTAAATTCGAGAGCACAAGAAGAAGGGTGTTGGGGATCAGTTTGTCTTTCTTCAGCTGTTCAAGAAATTGAAAGCCGTCCATGTTGGGCATGACCAAGTCCACAAGGAGCACCTCCGGTTTATAGCCGGCGCGGATCTTCTCCAAGGCATCAAGCGTTCCCGACGATGTGGTGACCTCAAAGTTCTTTTGCGTGAATTTGAGTGCATACATATCCAAAAGGAATGCGTCGTCATCAATAATCATTACTTTGCAAATAGTTTTCTCTTTTTCCATATTTTTAGTTACAAGTTTCAAGAAAATGCGCGCATCTCCTTGTGGCTTGCCACTCGAAACTTGTTACTTATTATATAATATTGTTCACTTCTTCAAAAGGGATAATCCCCGCGAATGCCTTGCGCAGGGCGTCGTCTTTCATGGTGAGCATCCCCTTGGCACGGGCGACGTCATACACAGCCTGTTCGGAGGGATTCGTCAATATCACATGTTCGATATCGCGGTCCATCTTGAGCATTTCGTAGACTCCGGTGCGCCCTCTCGTTCCCGAGGGACACGACGCGGTCGGCGCCGGCTCATAGACCTGATCGGGGACCTTGAGCGTTTGGCGGACAGCCTCGGGAAGGTCGGCGAACTGCCTTTCGATCATGGCGCGGGCGCTTTCCGATACGGGGACCGCCGTCCCGCCCTCCGGACACATCGTACGAAGCAACCTTTGTCCGACAGCCAATATCAAGGTCGGCGCAATAAGATACGGGTCGACCTCCATGTCAATCAGGCGCGGGATCACGCCCGCAGTGTTATTCGTGTGCAGGGTCGAGAACACGAGGTGTCCGGTCAAGGCCGCCTGAACGGCGAGCTGTGCGGTCTCTTTGTCCCGAATCTCCCCCACCATGATGATATCAGGGTCTTGGCGCAAGATGGAGCGGAGGCCGTTCGCGAACGTGTATCCGATCTCGGCGCGTACTTGCGACTGGTTCACGCCGGGAATATTGTACTCGACCGGATCTTCAAGCGACACGACATTGCGCTTTTCGCGATCCAATTCGTTCAACATCGTATAGAGCGTCGTCGATTTTCCCGAACCCGTCGGCCCGACGACCAAGATAAGTCCGTACGGCGTATTGATCGCCTCGCGTACAATACGCATCTGCTCGTCCGAAAAACCCATGCTCTCAAAGGTGCGGATCCCCTTGCTCGAGTCGAGGATACGGAGAGCAACCTTCTCGCCGTAGTACGCGGGAAACGTCGAGACACGAAAATCGACTTTCTTTCCGTCCATGTGCGCGGAAAAGCGGCCGTCCTGCGGTTTGCGCTTTTCGTCAAGCCGCATCTGGGCCAAAATCTTGATGCGCGCCAACACCGCTCCGTGAATGGCGGCGGGAAGTACGAGCGACGGATACATGACGCCATCCACGCGAAAACGCACGCGTACTTCCGTGCCCATATGCTCGATGTGGACATCCGATGCGTTTCCGTCGACAGCGTGTCGCAAGATCACCGCGACGATCTTCGTGACCGGAGCGTCCTCGACGATCTTGCCTTCCCCTCCTCCCTTTGACCCCTCCCTCGCCTCATCCATTGAAGCCACGTCGGAACGTTCGAGCACCACATCGCCAGCGTCGAGTTTCGAGAGTACATTATGCACTTCGCCGGTCAGGTTCTTGTATTGTTCGAGTACTCCGCGGAATCCTTCCGGTGAGATAACAAAAAGCCGATACGGCAACCCCGACTTATTGGCGATGAACTGGACGACGTCCTTTGCTTCGGAGAGATCGGGGTCGACAATGCCGACTTCAAGCACGCCGTCTGTGACGGCAAGCGGCATGACCTGATAGTGGCGCGCCGATTCCTCGGGAATATAGCGTAACGCGTCATTCGGCACCGCATAGCCCGCAAGGTCGCGAGCGGGAATGCCGTAATACTCTTCCTTGAGTAGAGATATCTGCGCCTCTGTCACGCCGCCCGATACGAGGATCTCGTCGACGCCACCCGCGGCTTTCTTCGCCTGCGCGGTAATATCAGGAATATCCTTTTCCTGAAACAGTCCTTTTTCCGCTAAGAACAAGAGAAAACTCATCCCGTTAGAGGTAGGACACGGACAACTGTTGCGCCGCTCCTACTTGTTTATTACTTGTAGTGACAACCATAAATGATGACGTGTCGATAATTGGTGTCCGCGACCTCTAACGGGACTCATATGAGCGTGGTGCCTCCATCATAGCAAAACGACGCGCAAAAGGCATGCACTGGAGCAATACAAGGTCGAACCTTAAGAATTGATACTCAAGGTTCAACCTTGTATTTCGTTACCACACTCGTATTCCTGTTAGCCCTTACTGATCCTGGAATTTGATTGTGCCGGACACCCCGTTTCCGACGAACGGGAAGGTGTATGACGGACTACCCGACAGCGTTGCGTTCTCGGAGTATGGAGTGACGACAAGCGGAGAGAAGCGGATGACAAAGGTGTTCGTCGCGTCGGGCGGAAGGTTGTAGGAGCAGACGCCCGCTCCACCGACACTGCTCGATACGCAGGTGAACGGTACCGGAAAATCAAGTGTGCCGCTTCCGATGTCGACGATCGAACTGTTGTTGTGGAGCGTGAAGGTAAGGTCTTTCGTCCGATTGACAATGACGTTACCGAAGTCGAGTCCGGCGGACACTAAGGCGTTGACACTATTCCCGATCAGTCCTATGGTCGCATTTCCGCCATTTGACGGCACGGGAACCTGACGCTGTTGGTTCGGACCGAGCACCGTCGGTGTGAAGCGAATAAGGTAGCTCATGCTTTCGTTGTTCAAGAGTCCCACACCGAACGATGAGCACGGGTTCGGACTTGCGGGCGAACAGGTAAAGGGGCCTGCGGGAACCGTCGGGAAGGTCAGACTGCCGGTAAGCACACCTCTTCCCACATTGGTGACCGTCACCTGAAGGTCCCGCGATTCGTTGAGGACGACATCGTTATAGTCGAGGACGAGCGGGAACACCTGAAGCTGGGGCGGTATCGTGCTTACATCTACCGTTGTCGTTGCCTGCGCCGCATATCCGCCGCGATTGACGATGACCTTGGCTGTATAGATCCCTGCAGACTTGTACGGATTGGTTCCCCCTGTGGGATTTGACACTTTATTCGGACTGGTCCACGGATTACCAAGGTTCATCTGCGAGCAGATCACACCGCTCCCATTAAATCGGCAACTCCCCAGCTGCGGATTCGCGAGTCTTCCGCATGCCCCCGCACCATTTGCGTTAAGTATGCTCACGTCGGCCGAAGCATTCGCACAATTCCACCAGTAATAGTAGTCAATGAAGCCCGTTGCAGAACCGCCCACGGGAGAGGAGAGCGTCGTCGAGGCCGAATTGCCGTCCATTAAGGCGCGCGGATTTGCCGAAAGCGTAAGAATGAGCGGCGGCGGGAGAACAGTGACAAGAAGATTTGCTGGACGCGAGCGATTGCCGTTTGCGTCCGTGCAAATCGCCTGCCGTGTGAAACTTCCCGTATACGGTCCTGCACCCGGCCAAGTCGACGATGGCGGACCCCCAAGCCAAATGAGAACAGGCGGGATAAGGGTGTCCGTCGTATCATAATAGTCGCAAGAAACTGCGTCAACGGAGTCGTAACGGAACGAAAGCAAGGAATTGTACGGAATGGTCACCGAAGTGTTCTGCACCGCGCCGGTATTAAGCGGTAGCGCAGTCGACGGCGAGGTGAAACCGACGGAAAGGTTGGTGACGTTGAATGATGCGGAAAAGATGCAGTTATTCGATTCGTTAGTCTCCGGTACAACACCATTCGCGACGCCGACATCCACGCAGAAATAGACGACGTGTGTTCCGCCGGTTGCGATCCACGAACTTGTCACCTCGTATGCACCAAGCGCTGCAAGCCCCGGAACGGCAACATTGCCGAGCGACCCGGTATTATCGGTGATGCAAAGCGGATTATCAATACAGAAGCGCGCTGTCATTGCACCCGCAGGGATAGTGGACGAGAGATTCTTCGCGTATGCGGAGAAGAGAAACGTATTCCCTGCGACCGCAGTACCGGTCCAGGAAAGCGTCTGACCTGTGAGATCGGGGTCGGTTGGTACCGCCTCAATTGAGGGGGTTTTGGTGATTATGAACTTGCGCGAGACGACCCGCTCTAGGGGTCCTTCAGGGCTCGAGGCACGCGCCCTCATTGTAATCGTATACTCTTGCTCCGGCGTCGCCGCCGTTGTGTTCACCGTTACGTTTGCGGAGTTCGTCGACCACCAGTTGACCGCGAGCGCAAGGTTCTCAAGTACTTTTTTGATCTTCGAAATGGCATTCCCGTCACCGGACGACGGCGCCATGGCAATCGAGGTCGGAGACATGGTAATCGATGAAGTGGGCGGATTGACCGAGTAGTCAACTGTGATGTTGCCGTTATACGAATTTCTGCTTAACGAAGAGATGGTATAGGTCAGAGAAGATTCGAGCGGAAATTGCGGGATATTCGACGGGGACACGGAGATGTCGTACCCCCGGGTAACCACCGTGCCGACAGTTTGCGTCGAAAGCATTCCTGCATCCGCGACGATCGGGATGTTATAGGTTTTATAGATTTCCGTGAGGGAACCGACGTCTGTTGTTCTCACGCTTAAACCCTCAAGTAAACAGTAATCATACGCGGCGACGATACAGGTCTTTGGCCATGTTCCCGTCTTTATAATCCCCGGAGGAGGAGTCGGTATGTCAACGGAAACTGTCCCAGCAAATCCGCTTTCCGAATCCACCCTCAAAATAAAACCGGGTAGCGCGGAAGGCAGGAACGAGAACTTGGTGCCACTTAAGTTGTGTGTGTGTATATTACTGATGGCAGGAGAAAAGCGGATCCGAACTGCGTTCACGTCCTGTTCGGGAAACGTGGCTGAGACACCGGAAAAATAAACGAACGTCGCGTTATCCACTCCCTCTCTGGACCACACTGTGCTCCACTGATCCGTGAGGGGATCGTGTATGTCGATGTATGTCGAATATGTTCCCGTCGAACAGGCGTTGCAGTGAACGTACCCACTACCGGTAATGTAGAGGCCTGTTAGGTTGTAAATCGTCGGAAAGTAACTATCCTGCGGTGCACTTCCGGAAACGTCTCCATTACTCCATGTATAACTCTTAAGGTCAGCAGCTGGCCCTTCTTTGCCGGGGAACATCGTATAAGTCCCGAGCGGTGCAAGAAGCGACACACCGATTCCTGTTGTGGCACGCACCCAGGAAAAGCCGACCTGCGCCGCGCCCGAAACATTCGCATAGCGGATCTTGATCGCAACGTTCTCACCAAGAGGGTTTGTGAAATCGTAAGAGAAGGTATTCGACCCCGAGGTAAGATAAGCGACCTGGACTTCGTCGAAATAGACGTACATAAAACTGTTACAACACGCGATGTTCGCCGTGAAGTCGTAGGTTCCTTGAGGAAACATGAAGTTGCCGCTCATTTCCATAGACCACGAATCAACACCGACCTTGGCGGGAGCGGGCGAACTATCGCCCCAATTGTAGCTGTACGCCGTCACTCCGGTTTTCACGGAGCCGACCGGATCTCCGGCGCCGTCGGTGACGTCGGGGCCGATGACGAGGGCGACATCATCCTGCGGGACACTTACACGTTTCGTAAAGTCGGTCCCATTGTAGACGCAACCAAGGAACTGGTTGATGCCGCTTAATGCGGGATCGCAATAGATGACCGGTCCACCTTTCTCCGACCACGCGAACGACAACAAGGCGTTGTTGTAGTTCTCGTAATGCCGTATCTCGACCGCAAGCGGT
>MHLS01000001.1:0-9348 GCA_001819095.1 Candidatus Lloydbacteria bacterium RIFCSPLOWO2_02_FULL_54_12 | reverse complement strand
CGAGGCCGGATCCTCCGACGGCGAGCGACGACGAATCATAGGAGGCGGTCGACACACTCCACGCTGTCGTGAGCGTATACTGATAGACCGTGTCGTTGTTCGTACCGACAACATAGAGCTTGGTGCCGGTGGGATCAAAGTACATACCCGTCGGCGCGGTCTCTTGAGTACCCACGCTAAAAGAGGCGGTGAGCGGGTCGTTGGAGGGGGTGGCGTCGAATGTCCAAGCGGTCTTCAGTGTGTACTCGCGGATATTGTCGTAGGCGGTACCGATGATGTACATTTTCTTGCCGTCAGTGCTGAAAAAGACGTCTTGCGGGAGGTACTCCTGCGAACTGACGCTCTTGAAACTGTTCGCATAGACAGCGGTGGCAACATTCCACGCAGTGCTGAGCGTATACTTGTGCACGGTATCGTACTGCGTACCGATAACATACATCGCGAGACCGTTGTTCCCGATGAATACTCCTGTGGGCGATGTTTCCTGATAGATACCCGCGGTCGCAACAAGCGTTGCTGTGGTGACGTCCCACGCAGGTGAGAGGAGATACTGACTCACCTTTTTGGTGGTCGAACCGGTCCCGACCATGTACATCATGGTGCCGTCGGGTTTGAAGAAGAATCCCGTCGGATTCGTGTCTTCCATGGCGACCGCTTTCGCGGCGTATTCCGCAGTGTCGGCGGAAGCGGCGGCCCATGCGGTACCAAGGGAATACTGATAGACAGTATCGGTGCCTCCTCCCAACATGTACATATTCAACCCGTTGTTGCCGAGAGAGACTCCGCCGGGATTAGATTCCAAGGAGTCGCTCTGGTTGTACCAATTCTCGCTCACGAGTTGCGAGTTCAAGAGATTGCCGTTCAGGTCGAACCCGCTTCCGAAGTACACATTCGCTCCGGTGTCGAATCCGACAATGAAACGATAGACCGCCGCCTTGGGCATATTGAATATCGCCTTGTAGCGGGTAAAGAAGTAGTCGTTATTGACCAGCGCGTCGGGCGAAGTGTAACCCCAGCGGTTGTTCAATGCGACGGCGCGAAGTGGTACAGGATCGGAAAGCTGGGGCCCCGGCGCGGTCGTTGCACGCAACACATTCTGCGTATAGTTGAGGTTCGTTCCGTTATAAGCACAACCGAGGAAACGGTTGATGCCGAACGCCTGTTCATCGCAGAGGATATTCTGGTCCCAACCGAAAGTGATCCTTTTCGGTGATTGATACTTGGTGGGAATAACGAGCAATTTTATCGTAACAGTGGTTTCGGAGGGGAAAAATCGGACAACATCCCTGCTACCGTATACATAACACGAAGGGAACTGCTGCTCCCAAGAACCGTTCTTCCAAAAGTACAGACACTGGTACGCGCTTGAGTCGATATCCGAATAGAACCGGTAAGAGCCTGCGGGAAAAGTGAACGTGCCGACCCAGCTCGTCGTAAAGTAGTAATTGATATACCAATCGGGCGAAGCAGCATTGAACACATAAAGCGGGGGCGGATTCGCGCTCCAGTCGTAATCAAGCGCAACGGCCACAAGAGGCACAACGGGCGAAAGGAGTGCGCCGGGCGGGGCGTCACCTTGTTTTGTTCCTTCCCAATACTGATAGAAACAACCTTGAAACTGGTACGGATTCGAACCGGCTCCTTGGGAGTCCTTTGTGCACGAAACACTGAAAGAGCTCGTATTTGTCGACTCATTCCCCGCCTTGTCACGTGCACGGACCTCGTGAGCATGTGTCGAACCGTACGGGAACGGGCCGATGGATTCGGATGTGCAGGATTGCTGGGATGTCGGGCCTTGCGTCAAGCCGACTGCGAAATCACATTCTTTGACCAATGTTCCGTCAAAATAAACGCCGATCCATGCGAGCCCGGAGAGCGGGTCGGTCGCCCGGCCGGTAACGGTGAACGTACTCGTCTCTGAAACGGTGGTGACCGAGCGCGTAACCGTGACCGGAGAAGGGGCGGTCATGTCGAGACCAAATTGACGAGTTCCCGACCAGCCCGAGATCGGATCCGGGCTTCCGCCGTCCAAGCCAACATAAAAACCCCATGATTGCTTTCCTTCCGTAAGGGAGCTGGGCGGGAGCGTAACGGTATAAGTGCCTTCTCCGACATCACCGCCAAGATCGAACACGCTTGTATAGGCCCAGAACGTCGACGGCGGGGTGGTGAAAAGCCTTATGCCATGAACACCATCAGCGCTGTGTACAACCGGAACAGGGATGCTGTCGACAACAACGTCAAACGGCGGCTGGGTCTGATACCACTTGTCCTCGGGAGAGGCGCCGTGGCTCACCGAAGTACCGTCGCCCAAACGACGAAGGTGGACATGCGAGGTAATGCGTCTCCCCGTCCAGTTGAGCGGATTCTTAATCGTATAACTTCCGGAAAAAGTTTGAAACGTCGCGGGGGGCTCTCCGTCGTCGACCTTGATATCAATCGCCTGCGTCGCCACTTCGACACAGATTGTATTCGTCAGCCAAAAATTCGAATCTCCGGAAACGGTCTGGGGGGCGGCTCCACCGACGGTTCGAACGGTGATATTCGCCACTGAAACGGGACTCTCGGTATTATATTCTCTCGTCACAAAACTAAAACGGCTTTTCCCCACTCCGCACGAAGTGTCGTCGGTCTCGCTCACGTCACCAAATAAAGAGAAGTATCCCGAACCGGCGGCATTTGCCGTCGCCGCCATGCCGAAGAAAAGTGCCGAGAGCACTGCGAACCGAACGATATTCGTCGCCGCCTTGGCCGTGAATCTCTTCGGGTGAAATATGGGGGTCAGTACTGTATGCATTGTATCGTCAGGCTATGATAAAAAATTATTGGAGTACGGAGACCGGATCCGAAGGAGCGCTCGGCGTGGCGTCGCCCGCGGCGGCAGTGACACTCTTTGCTTCCAGAGCGAATCCGTTGAACGGCGCACTCGCGGCGATGTTGACCGTGTCCCCGACGCGCAGATCGGCAAGTGTGACCGCCTGACCACCCTTCTTTATCTCCGCCCCTGTCGCAACGGAAACTTCATAACGGTCACTCCCGTCGAGAAGGATGAGCTTGCGCGAGGCAAAATCGATCCACCGCACTTCACCTGCCGCGCCCCACCGCGGGGCAAAATCCTTCGCTTCAACCGCCTGACCCCCAGAAGGAGTCTTTGACGCGTAGACAATTCCAGGGGGCGATCCGCCGGGTATAGGAGGAGGCGCTACCGACTCTCGTGACTTCAAAAACACATACGACCCGTAGGCGACCGACGAGGCGACGATGATGACGCCGAGTGCCGTAAGAAAGCGGGGCGACGGTTTTACCTGTACAGCCATGGAGTTAAGGATAGTTGCTAATCATGAAACGGGCAAGCCCCGTAGTGAGCCCCCAATGCCTTGGTAAAGGTAGTGTTTTCAAAGAGTTCACGGGGTACAATATCGAGTAAGGATAAGATCGTAAGGGTCTACTACTGGGCAAGTGTGGGCGCATGGCCCCGATACACGCCGTTAGGCCTCGCATAAATAACCTCTATAAATATGAACACGGCACAAAGGGCCGTAATCATAAATAACTAGGAAGTTATTTATGAACGAGCCCTTAGCGCAGTGCATCAGGCGGTGTGAACGGGTAAGAACGACCGAGTGGCACGTCAAAATCGATATCGACCTTGAATTCCTGGAGCGAAAGAAACGCGGGGTCCTGAAATAGGGCAGCGTCCATCTTGATTGACCCCAACTTTGCCAGCGCCTCTTTGGTCTTCGCGCCGAATTCCCGGTTCTCCTCGGGCGGCACCATGAGCGAAAGGAGCGCGGGATCGTCATCCCCGCTCCAGAAAAAATACCCGACAACAAAAAGGCCGGGGAGAACAAGAACGACCAAGACGTCGAAGAGCATCTTGCGTTTTTCTTCACTCAAGAGTGACTTAAACATGTTCGTGTTGATATCCATAGGCAAGTGAAAAGTAGGCTTATATTACCGAAGCGAATAGCCGATGATTTCGACGTTGTACGTGTGGATCACATGCTCGGGACGAGAGTAGACCTGCCTTCCGAGCGAATCCACAACGGTGAACGAAACTCTTGAGGTGTCGCGGAGCATAAGACTCGACTCCAACTCGTGCAAGAACTCGCGGAACATATCGTACGAAGCGGATATAGAAAAACTGATCTTGTGCTTCCGGTACGAACCTCCACCAGCGGCGTCGTCGTAACTGACACGAACCGTCTTGGCCGAATAGCCGTTGCGTTCAAGAAAAGCGCTGGCGTCAATCAGGAGCTTGATCGGATCGACCGTCTCCGGCAAGAGTTGCGCCAGTTTCTCATCGGCGTCAGGAGGCAAACTTTCGTAACGCCGCTTAATCTCTTCGAGCTTCACCTGCGCTTTTTCCGCCTCGACGACTGCCGCCTTTACTTCAACCTCTTTCGCAAGTTGGTACTTAAGCTCCGCGTAGAGCGAATCTGTATAGAGAATATACACCGCGATCGCGAGCATGATAAGGAGTACGGGAAAGAGAAAGCGTTTCATCCCAGTTAGAGGTAGGGCGCGAACACTGTTGTCCACGCTCGTGCCTGATTATTGTTGCTCATAATCGCTACGGTCATTGTTTTCATAAAATTGACTTCGGGTCCGCGACCTCTAACGGGATTCATTGCGGTTCATCTGTTACAGCATCCGTGTCCGTGGACGTTTCGACGCTCGGCGCCCCACCTCCTTCTCTTGCGGTCCGTGCATATTTCGTGTAACCCGTATCAATGGTAAGCGAAGCGCCGAAGCCGACCGTACCGTCGTCAGGGTTGAGTACCGGCATCTCCATTTTGACCTCCTTCAAAAGTTGCTTCATGCCCCGCCAAGCTTCAGCCTGCACATATACCGCGCTATAACTCGGCGCTAGCCCGTGCAAACTCACTTTGATCGCACCTCCCTCACTCGGAGCGTAGCTCAACGTGGTGAAACCGATATCCTCCGCAGTGATCTTCTCGAGAAGGGCAAGGATGCTCGAAAAGGCAATGTGTTCTTCAAGCAACTGTCTGGCGAGCGTCAAGCGTTCGTCGATCTTCTTGTAGCGGTCGATGTCAGCGATGTTGAGCATCGCCTCTTTTTCCTCGAGGTCCTTCTCCAACGCTACGATGCGCCGCTCGACGCTCATTTCGTAGAAATATAATCCTCCGAAAACAAGCGCGGAGACAAAAAGGAAAACGAAGCCGATGATGAGCGGGAGGTTGACGCGTTCTTTGACGCGCGAAGAACCCTCCACCTTAAGGAGCGGTTGTTGGGGAATAAACGATGTATCGAATTTATCCATCCCGTTAGAGGTAGGACGCGGCCAATCGCGGTGCCGCTTCTCCTCGATTTTTGTTGGTAATAGCAATCATAAATTGTGATGGATATCGATGTCGGTGTCCGCGACCTCTAACGGGACCCATTCCTTAACGCCATTGTACCCCGCAGTAGACCAAGATTCAAATCTATTGTACACAGACAGATTACTCGCGGACAAGCACTACTTTACCGCCATTTTCCCCCGTCCGAGTAGGCTCTATACGGAGTTTCAGTGCCAAATAGCGCATGGCAATGGTACTAAATCTACAGTAAGTGCCCTCGCCGTTCGCAAGTTGTCTTAAAAGGAGAACGGGGGCCGGCCTACACGAACTTTCGAAGTGCAAGACCTGCCGCGACCGCGAACTCCGGTCCCGCTTCTTTCAAGAGAGGGAGGATTGCCGCAGGCGCCTCGACCGATCCGAATGCGTTCCCGTAGACGGCACTGACCCCGAAACCATTGGATACCAATTCGGGGACCCCTTTCATGAGCGAACCTCCTCCGGCAAGCACCACCTTCCCGATGGCGACACGGCGCTCACGCTGATACTTTTCAAAAATGCGACTTGCCTCGGCGAACATACGATCCGCCGCAAGGCGGACGATCTCTGCGACCGACGGATCGTTGGGATCGCCGAAAAGACCGAACGTCTGTTTTATTTCTTCGGCCTCGACGACGGAGATACCTTTCGCGCGAGCCAGCGCGGAAGTGATGTCTTGCGAACCGGAATTGATAAGGTGTGAACTGCGCACGACCCCCTCCTCGATCAAGGCAACCTTCGTATTCGCCGCGCCGATATCAATGAGCATCGACGGTGCGTTATCGCGTCCCAAGACCGCTCTGATCGTCGAAAATGTTTCAATCTCGAAGGAAACACCGGTTGCGCCGATCCTCTTTGCGATGTCGTTGTACTTTGCAATCACGTCGTTGTGAACCACGGCGAGCAGTACCTCAACCTTCGGCGGCGCATTCTTATTCTTCGCCTCCGCATCGGGGTCGACGTACACGGCGTTACTCTTCGGTATGATCCAATGCGAAAGCGAAACTTCGGTAATCGCCGTGGGGATATACTTGCGCGCCTCAAGCGGGATCATCTCCTTGAGTTGATCCGCATCCACATCGGGCATTTCGATCACCGTCAGCAGGGTCGACGTAAGCGGAATAGAAAAACTGATGTCACGACTGACCACATTCGCTTCACGAAAGAGCCCGATGATCACTTCAGCAAGTTTTTCTGCGGGGAGATTCGTCGCCTGACCTACCTCAAATCCAGCAACGGGCCCGAGCGCGGACTCGCCGTAGGTCTTAAGCGTCGCCTTGCCGCCCTTCGCACCGAGTTCTACTACTTTCACGAAGGCACTGCCGATATCAACGCCAACGACACTACCCGCTCCCGGCTTGGGAAAAAGCGACGAGGGAAGAAGCTTGCGCAACTGCTCAAGTATGTTTGCCACGTTCTCTATTATAGCACGATTTACCTTATGGAAACTCCAAAAGTGTGGAGGCGGGGTACAAGGTAGAACCCTTGGTTCGCCTGAGGCGAGTTAAGATTCTACGTTGTACCTGATTCGTACACTAGGGTGTTTCGATCGGAAAGAAAAACTGGCGCACGCGACCTCTAGTGGGGTAAACCCCGTAGTGAGCCCCACCATGTTTACAAAGGCCAATGTCGCAATAACTTACTGATATGCGAGACGTAAAATGGGGTACGTAAAAAAATTGTATCGGGGTCTACTACGGGGTAAACCCCGTTAGAGGTAGTGCGCGTGGACGCCAGCAAAAAGAATCGTCCGACCTCCTTGGGAAGCGTAATCCGTGTGTTTTTATTGGGAAGAAAAACTGGCGCACGCGACCTCTAACGGGGTAAACTGGAAAAATGCTGAAGGATTTGTTGTTGCTCCTATTTCCGGAGCGCTGTGTCGGCTGCAATAAGACGGGAAGCCCGCTGTGCGCACTGTGTGAACGCACCATTACCACGCGGCCACAGGCGCTTTCTTCCACAACTGCGGCACTCTTCGACTACCGCCACCCCCTCGTCAAACGCGCGCTTTGGGCGCTTAAGTACCATCGCAAACGCGCACTAGGCAAATACTTCGGCTTGGCGCTTTACCGTGAGTTTTTCAAACAACTCACGCGGGAAAACACGCTCAACAAGGAAGAGATCGTGCTTATCCCGGTCCCCGCCTCCGTGAAAGCGGTCGCCATGCGCGGCTATAACCACTCGGGCGTCATTGCGTCGGCCATTGCCGAAGCGGGAAAAGAAGACGGGCTATCGCTTCGTGTGGAGCACAAGATGCTGGTAAAACGGCGCGAGAACGCAAGGCAGGTCGAAGCGCGGACGAAAACCGAACGTGAAAAGAACGTCGAGCACGTCTTTGCCGTAAGGAACGGAGAACGGATCGCGGGAAAAACGGTGATATTGATCGACGACGTCGTAACGACGGGCGCAACGGTGAAGGAAGCTCGGCGGGCACTCCTCCCGTGGAAACCGAAGCGTATACTCACCATCGTCGTTGCGCACTAATGTCACGCGCAAATATATTGAGTACGAGGTCGAACCTTAGGAATTGATTCTTCAAGGTTCGACCTTGTACTCCGCCCAGAGGCACCTTGAAAGTGCATGGTAACATGCTAGAGTACTCGGATTGGAGAGGTGGCTCGGGTGGGGTAAAAGTAAACTGCTTTACTTTTACCCGTGAGCGAAGCGAGGGTGGCAGACGCGAAGCCACCGATGTGCGACAATACGCAGTATATTGGAGAGGTGGCTGAGCGGCTGAAAGCGGCGGATTGCTAATCCGCTATACAACCTAAAAATTGTATCGAGGGTTCGAATCCCTCCCTCTCCGCAAACACAAAAACGAGCGCGTTAGCGCCATTTTTGTTTGCAGAGAGGAGCAGGCAAACTGCTTTGCCTGCGAGAGGGATTCGAACAGCGGAGTCATGTTTTGTCAGCAGACAAAACAGGCGAGCGACCAATTTTGCTTTAGCAAAATGGAAGTACTCTTGTGGTGCTGGTGCCCAGACCTCTGTGTTGCGACGGCAACTCAGAGAGTCGCGGGCGAATCCCATTTGAAAACCAGAGTCGAGGAGGAGTGTGGCGATGACGACACCACGGGGTGACCGAATCCCTCGTACATTGCCCAAAAACATAAACTCGCTACACTGAACAAGTGAAAAAGACGGCGCGCAATGAAATGGGTACCCCAAACAATGCTCAAAAATGGTTCATCGGACTCCTCGCTCTGGCTCTTCTCGCCATAACGACCTTACTTCTCATTGACAACATCGACAAGCCCGTCGGTCGCGCGATAATCGGAATGGCGGGCGGACTAATAATATTTTGGATACTTCTCGGTGGATCTTTAATGTATCGGTTCCGTGAAGAGGTGCGGGGGCTCATTCTCGGGGTTCCGGGTGGATGGAAAACAAAATTTGTTCTCTTCGCCACCCTACTCGCACTTATCGAAGAGGCCGTTACGGTCACCATGACCAACCTTGCACCGGCATTCGGAGTGAAGACAGGAGAGGCCTATATCACCGCGTCAACAAATTACTTCGACGTGGTCATGTTCCACAGTGTCATCGTGTTCGTCCCTCTTTTTGCGGCCACCGCATATTTACTCAAACGGTACCAGTTCTCTCCGTTTGCGATTTTTATTTTTTTCGGCATTATCGGCACCGTCGCTGAAGCGCTTTATGCCGGCAACCCCGGCATGTTGGCGATGTTCCCCCAGTGGGTATTCGTGTACGGACTCATGGTGTACCTCCCAGCATATTCGATTCCGAGCGAACGGGGTGCTCGACCCGTAAGGTGGTGGCACTATATCATCGCTATTCCATATGTTTTTATATTGGCACTGCCGTTTGTCGCTCTTATTGCACTCGTGATCACCGGCGTTTTAGATCACCCCAACATTCATTTCGGGTCCATCCCTTTATGACGTACGGAAGTGTGCGGGGAGCGTCGGCACCAGTCGTAAAAACTTCCGACACATTCTGACAAAAAGCCGACATGAAAAGCCCCGCAGGCGGCCACTACTGTCCGGTTA